>CAJNCX010000006.1:0-121336 GCA_905221365.1 bacterium | reverse complement strand
TAGTCCGTACGGGATTCGAACCCGTGTTACCGCCGTGAAAAGGCGGTGTCTTAACCCCTTGACCAACGGACCTTGAGCTTTTCAACTCTTTCTATTATACCTACTTTTTTCCCTTTGTCAAGATCTTTTTTAATCTCCTATATAAATTTTTCTATGATAATAGAAAAGAGCCAGTTTAACTGACTCTCTCTATTTTGTTTGCCAATTAGTCGCACGTTCCTCTCCCCACCAGTAAGGAATCAACTCGGCAACTTTGATTGTTTTTCTTGTTTCGTAGTCCATCATGAACTCTGCTTCTTTATTTTCAGCATTTAGTTCTAAGAGAAATTCTCTGCAGGCGCCACAGGGCATACCTGATCCTTCGCCGTAAGGAGGTTTATCTCGAAAGGCGAGAATTTTCTTAACTTTAGTTTGTCCTGAAAATTGATACATATTGAAGAGAGCCGCTCGTTCTGCACAGAGATGAAAAACGCCACAAGTGCCCTCCATACAAAATCCTGTAAATATCTGACCATCTTCCGCTTCTACCGCGGCAACGACATGGTTAGCATAAACAAAGTCAGAAACTTCATGGGGATTGTATAGTATTCGTGCTTCTTCATACATCTTTTCCCATTTATCCATCGGAAGTCCTTTTTATTTAGAAATCTCTTTCAACATGTTTTCAATATGCTGGATTGACTTTTTACGTCCGAGTAAGAAAATGGTGTCTGGCAATTCTGGTCCATGCATTTCACCTGAAACGGCAATTCGAATCGGCATAAAGAGATTTTTCCCTTTAATACCCGTTTCTTTTTGAACTGCTTTGATTTGTGGGAAGATGTTTTCTGTCACAAATTCTTCATCTATCATCGCTTCTAGTTTCGCTTTGAAGGCTTCTAGAACAACTGGAACGGTTTCTCCTGCCATGACCTCGCGCTCAGCGTCTGTCAACTCTGGGAAATCTGCAAAGAAAAGATCTGTCAACGGAACGATTTCGTCCACTGACTTCATTTGTGGCTTGTAGAGTTCTACCATTTTTTCAGATTTGTCAGTCAAACGTCCTGCTTCTTCTAAGTATGGTTTGGCCATTTCAACGATAGTAGCAAGTTCTGCTCTCTTGATGTAGTCGTTGCTCATCCAGTCTAGTTTCTTCTGATCGAAGGCAGCTGGTGACTTGCTGAGACGATTTTCATCAAAGAGCTTGATGAGTTCTTCGCGAGAGAAGATTTCATCTTCGCCACCTGGATTCCAACCAAGAAGGGCAATAAAGTTAAAGACAGCTTCTGGAAGATAGCCTTTCTTACGGTAATCTTCGATAAATTGAAGGGTGTTGGTGTCACGTTTAGACAATTTTTTACCCGTTTCAGAGTTGATAATCAAAGTCATGTGACCAAATTCTGGAGCTTTCCAACCAAGCGCTTCATAAACCATGAGTTGTTTTGGAGTGTTGGCAATGTGGTCATCTCCACGGATAACATGAGAAATTTGCATATCGTGGTCATCAATAACAACAGCAAAGTTGTAAGTTGGATAACCGTCTTTCTTTTGGATAACCCAGTCACCACCGATGTTGCCACCTTCAAACTCGATATCACCTTTGACCATGTCATGCCATTTGTAGATACCAGACTCATTGACAGCCAAACGGACAGTTGGGATGATACCGGCTGCTTCACGTTCTGCAATGTAAGCCGTCTTTTCTTCTTCGCTCATGCCAAGATATTCATTGATGTAGCGTGGTGTTTCGCCAGCTTCTTCTTGGCGTTCGCGCTCTGCTGCCAACTCTTCTTCTGTAACGTAAGATTTGTAGGCTTTTCCTTCAGCTAGCAATTGGTCGATGTATTTTTGATAGAGTTCCAAACGCTCAGACTGGCGATAGTTTTCATGTGTTTCTGGGCTTTCATCCCAGTCAATCCCCAACCAACGAAGGTTTTCAAGCTGTGAACGTTCTCCATCCTCAACATGGCGTTTACGGTCAGTATCTTCGATACGAATGATAAAAGTTCCACCATGATGGCGTGCGTAAAGGTAGTTGAACAATGCTGTACGGGCATTCCCGATGTGTAGTAGTCCTGTTGGACTTGGTGCGTAGCGTACGCGGATATCTTTTGACATAGTTTCTCCTATAAAGTCTCTAGGCGTCTGCCTTTTTACTTTCTATATTATATCACAAGTCTCGCTTGAGTCCAATGTCTATGAATAAAGAGAGTAAAAAGAGTGGTCAAGCCACTCTTTTCTTCTATTATAGACGTGCATTAAGCTCTTTGCTCAATTCTTCAAATCCTGGTTTTCCAAGAAGGGCAAACATGTTACGTTTGTAGGCTTCAACACCTGGTTGGTCAAATGGGTTGATGGCATTCAAGTAACCTGAAAGGGCAATTGCCAATTCGAAGAAGTAGATAGTGTAACCAAGAGTGAAGGCATCTTGCTCAGGAAGAGTCACGTACATGTTTGGTACATCACCGTCAGTGTGGGCAAGAAGAACACCGTCAGTCGCTTTTTTATTTACAAAGTCAACGTCTTTTCCTTGAAGGTAACCAAGTCCGTCAAGGTCTTCTTCCAAAGTAGGAATGATCACGTTCTTGCGCGGTTTGTCAACACGGACAACTGTTTCAAACATGATACGAGTTCCTTCTTGGATAAATTGACCAAGTGAGTGCAAGTCAGTTGAGAAGTTAGCTGAAGTTGGGTAGATTCCTTTTTGGTCTTTCCCTTCTGACTCACCAGCCAATTGTTTCCACCATTCTGAGAAGTATTGAAGCGATGGCTCGTAGTTTACCAAGATTTCAGTAGCATAGCCTTTACGGTAGAGGATGTTACGAACTGCTGCGTATTGGTAGGCTTCATTTTCAGCAATCTTGTCTGAAGTGTAGTCTTTACGAGCTGCGTTAGCACCTTCCATAAGAGCTTTGATGTCAGCGCCTGATGCAGCGATTGGAAGCAAACCAACTGCGGTCAATACTGAGAAACGTCCACCGATGTCATCTGGAACCACAAATGTTTCCCAACCGTTGGCATCTGCTTCAACCTTAACAGCACCTTTTTGGCGGTCAGTTGTTGCGTAGATACGTTTGTTAGCTTCTTCTTGACCGTATTTCTTAACCAAGAGTTCTTTGAAGACACGGAAAGCAATCGCTGGTTCTGTTGTTGTACCTGATTTAGAAATCACGTTTACTGAGAAGTCTTTGTCAGCTACATACTCTACCAAGTCAGCAAGGTAAGTAGATGAGATTGAGTTTCCAGCGTAAAGGATTTGTGGAGCTTTGCGTTCTTCTTTTGTTTGCAAGTTTGCAAAGTGGTGGTTCAAGAAGTCGATGGCTGCTTTGGCGCCAAGGTAAGATCCACCGATACCGATTACAACCAAGACATCGCTATCTGACTTGATTTGTTCAGCAGCTTTCAAGATGCGGTCGAATTCTTCGCGGTCATAATTTTCAGGAAGGTCCAACCAACCCAAAAAGTCGCTACCAGCACCAGTTCCTTTACGGATCAATTCGTCTGCAGCTGTTACTTGTGCTTGCATGTATTCCACTTCATGTGGGGCAACAAATTTGTCTAAAACTTTTGAATAATCAAATTTAATATGTGACATGATAATCCTCCAAAATTTCTTCTTTTCTATCATAACGCTTACCTTCGATTTTTTCAAGCTTTTTTATTGAATTTGCTCAATTTTTATCAGAATTCAAACGTTTGCGTAAATTTGCTAAAATATAAAAAATCTGAAAGAACGAATAAAAACGGCTAGAGACTCTAACCGTTACAATTCATTTAATAAATACTCAAATAGTTCTAAATTGCCGTCTTCTTCATTGACCAGAAACTCTGGATGCCACTGCAAACCGATGATACGGTGCTCGTCGATAGACTCAATCGCTTCGATAGTCTGGTCTCGAGGATCCACCGCTGTCACACGGAAATTAGGCGCCAGGTCTTTGATACTTTGACGATGGACTGAGTTGACCTGACTTTCTTTTCCAAACAACTTGGCCACCACGCTTCCTTCCACTGTCTCAATAGAATGAGATGTCCCAAAAGGCAAACCTTGCCAGTGACCTTCAATTTCTTGGTGGAGAGTGCCGCCAAAAGCAACATTGACCAGCTGAACACCACGGCAGATTGCCATAATTGGTTTATTCTGATGGAGTGCTTCTCTCAAGAGAGCTAGTTCAAACTCATCGCGTACAAGGTTGTAATCATCGCTCTCAATGGTCTTTTTCTCTCCATAAAACTGAGGATGAACATTTTGTCCACCTGTCAAGATGAGTTTGTCAATCATTTCCACATAATCGCGCACAATGGACTCATCTCCTACAGGAATCACTAAAGGAAGACCTCCGACTTGACGAATGCTCTCTGCAAATTTACAGGATACAGATGAGTGAATGTTTTTCCCTTCTGCATCTACAGGACATAGATTTGCAGCAACTCCTACAACCGTTCTAGCCATGATGTGTCTCCTTTCGATTTTCTTGCGACAGTCTTATCTTATCACTCCAACCCTTTCCTGTCTAATATGTTTTTTTAAAGACCGTGATAAGTATTTTTTATGGACAAGAAAAAGCTGCCCAACGAGGACAACTTCTTTTTTATTCGAAGACAAATTGATTGTGATACAGTTCTGAGTAGAAACCGCCGAGTTTGAGCAACTCGTGATGATTTCCACGTTCAATGACCTCTCCATCTTTGAGGACAATAATCTGATCGGCATTGAGGATGGTCTTGAGACGATGGGCAATCACAAAACTGGTTCGTCCTGCTACAACTGCCTCCATGGCATGCTGGATCTTGCTTTCTGTTACGGTATCGACATTGGAAGTCGCTTCATCTAAGATTAGGACTTGAGGATCTGTCATCAAGGTTCGAGCAATGGAAATCAATTGTTTCTGACCAGTTGAAAAGATATTTTGCTCATCATCAATAAGGGTATCATACTTATCAGGCAAGCTTTCGATGTAGTCATGAATATGAGTTGCCTTAGCAGCTGCTTCGACCATTTCCTGACTGGCATCTGGCACACCGAAGCGGATATTGTCCCGAATCGTTCCACTAAACAAGACCGAATCCTGCAGGACAATCCCGACCTTGCTCCGCAGACTGTCCAAGTCGTAGTCACGGATGTCTTTTCCATCAAAGCAAATGCTGCCTGCATCCACATCGTAGAAACGATTAATGAGGTTCATTATGGTTGTTTTCCCCGAACCAGTCGGACCGACAACTGCTATCATCTGCCCCTTAGGAGCTGAAATGCTAACATCTTTTAAAATCGGCTTATCTGGCACATAAGAGAAATCAATGTGACTGATTTCAACACCTTCTCGTAATTCCGTAAAGGCAGGTGCATTTTGCGGGCGAATCTCTTCTTCTGCATCGAACATTTCTTGGATACGATCCGCTCCAGTAAAGGCCAACTGGAGGCTCCCCCAGCTAGCAGCCACCTGGATAATCGGCTGGTAGTACTGCTGAGAAAATTGGGTAAACATAACGATCAAACCTAGGGCTGTCGTTGTTTCGATACTTGGATCGTTCAGCAGGACCGCAGAACCTGCAAAAATGACGATGGCTGTGTTAACCAAGCTCATCCCATTCATAACAGGAAAGAGGATGCCTGAGAACATTCTCCCTTTAAAGGTTGCCTTGCGCACACGCTCATTTCGCTCCACAAAGCCTGCTACGATGTCGTCTTGAATCCCTTGTACGATAACAGTTTTCTGTCCAGAAATACTCTCATCCATGTAGGCGTTGAGTTTCCCAACCTCTTTTTGCTGGAGATTAGTGTACTTGCGGGCCATTTTCACGATGAAGACCAACATGAGAAAGGCCACCGGAGTGCTGGCTACTGTTATCAGGGCTAGCGTCACATTTCTCGAAAACATGACAAAAATTAAACCGATGTAAAGAGCAATATTGCTCATAACCTGAACTAGACTTTCATTGAAGGCTTGAAGGATATTGTCTAAGTCACTAGTGAAGCGAGAGAGGATGTCACCATCCTGGTGGCGGTCAAAGAAAGAAACCGTCAAACGTGAAAGTTTGCCAAAAAGACCCTTACGCATTTCATTTGTTGACTCAGCAATCACACGGGTCATCAAGGCCATGTAAATCAAACTGGACACTACCAAAACCAGCACAACCAGTGCTAGATTCAGCATCAGAGCTGACAAACTCTGCCAGGCTAGTTCGGAAGTCCCATTTTGATAAGCTAGAACCAGGTTAGCGAGCTCCGTGACTGCTTGACCTGAAAAAACAGGAAAGAGGGCTTGGGCAATCGTCGCAACTGCAACCATCAGAATCACAATGACAAAGGAGAACTTGTAAACTTTAAAATAATTCCAGAAAAATCGAACAGTTTTCATTTTATTCCTCCTTTCCCTTTTGTGTTTCGTAGATTTCACGGTAGATGGCATTGTTAGCTACCAAGTCTGCATGCCGTCCTTCTCCAATCAAGCGCCCTTGGTCCAAGACCAAAATCTTGTCTGCATGGACGACTGAACTGATTTTTTGAGCGATGATAATCGTTGTTGTCCCTTTCAGGTCTTTGTTCAAAGCCTCCTGAACGAGTCTCTCTGACTTGGCATCCAAGGCTGAAGTCGAATCGTCAAAAATCAGGATACGGGGATTGCTGACAATCCCTCGGGCAATCGACATCCGTTGTTTTTGTCCACCAGAAAAGTTGGTGCCCCGTTCTTCAACCTGACTCTCAAATTTGTTTTCCATGCGCCCGATAAATTCACTGGCTTGGGCAATCCGCGCCGCACGTTCAAGTTCGGACACGCTGGCATTGCCTTTTCCTTGACGGAGATTATCTGCAATGGTCCCACTAAAGAGAATGGCTCTTTGCAGGACGATGGAGACCGTTTTACGCAAGGTTCCCTCGCTGACATCTCGAATGTCCTTGCCACCAATCTTGATAGAACCCTCCTGTGGATCAAAAAGTCGTGGGATTAACTGGGCAAGGGTGGACTTACCTGCCCCAGTCGCTCCAACCACACCGACCATCTGACCTGGTGCAACTTCAAAACTTACATTCTTAAGCATGGGCTCCTCATCGGTAGGATAAGTGAAGGTCACATTTTCAAAAGAGAGACTTCCTTCTAGATCCTCATCTGGAAGATCCTTAAAAGTCATCGCTGGCTCGGTATCTAGAACCTCACGGATACGCATCATCGAAATCATAGCCCGACTGACAGAATTCCCTAAAAATCCAACCATGACGATTGTAAAGATAATCTGACTGAGATAGTTAACAAAGGAAGCAATAGAACCAACGACTGACGGATCCGACTGAGCCATTCCCGCAACCAACCAGATGGAGAGGAAAACCGCTCCGTACCCAATGAGCATCATAAAAGGTTCCACTACTGAAAAGGCATAGCCAATATAAATATTTTGTCCCAGAAGCTCATCTGAGACCTCAGTAAACTTGTCAAATTGCTCTTTTTCCTGCACAAAGGATTTGACCACACGCACACCACGTAGATTTTCCTTGGCGATGGCATTAATTCGTTCAAGAAGGGTTTGAAACTTGGCGAAGCGCGGCCCCATCATCCCCATCATGATACCTGTAAGCGCAAAAATCAGCACTACCATAAGGACAATTACCCACCAAAGCGAAGGCAGGGTGTGAACCGCTAAGATAAAGGAACCAATAAAAAGCAAAGGAAGACGGAAAAGGATTTGGAAAACCATCATCACCATGTTCTGAATTTGGTTGATATCATTGGTCATGCGGACAACCAGATTCCCAGCATTAAACCGCTCAATGTTGGCATAAGAAAAGGTTTGGATCTTACGAAAAGCATCTTCACGAAGGTCCGAAGATACTCCCTGAGCGATATAGGCTGCAAGAATAACATTGACACCACCTGCAACCAGACCCACGAGGGCTACTCCTATCAACCATGCCCCAATACTATAAATAGCCTCATGTTGGCCAGCCAGTAGAGCATCTAAAACCTCCTGCAAATAGCGAGGTTGCAAGAGCGAGCTCGCAACCATCAAGCCTGTCATCACAAAGGATGCCAAGGCTTGCCATTTATAGGCTTTAATTTTTTCAATCAGCATACTTCCTCCTAATCAGATAGACAAAAGGGAGTGACGAAATTCGCCAGCTCCTCTCATTCTTTCATGTTGATGCTATTCTAGCAAAAAAGAGGAATCTTGTCAAAGGCGTTTTCTTATTACAAATTAGTGCGCTTTCACTCGCAAGTAATGCATGAAAAGGCTTTTTATGGTAAAATGAAAAGAAGAACCCTTAAAAGGAGGAAAAGATGAAGAAACAGACCATCGCTGTCTTGGGTCCTGGCTCTTGGGGAACTGCCCTTTCGCAGGTTCTAAACGACAATGGACACGAGGTTCGGATTTGGGGAAATATTCCCGACCAGATCGATGAAATCAATAGCCAACATACAAACAAACGCTACTTTAAAGACATCCTACTCGACGAAAACATCAAAGCTTATCATGACTTGGAAGAAACACTAAGGGATGTGGATGCTGTTTTATTTGTTGTCCCAACAAAAGTAACGAGACTGGTTGCCCAACAAGTAGCAAAGGTACTTGATCACAAAGTTGTCATCATGCATGCCTCCAAAGGCTTGGAACCAGATAGCCACAAACGTCTATCAACTATTCTTGAAGAGGAAATCCCAGCTGACCTTCGTAGTGACATTGTCGTTGTTTCAGGTCCTAGCCACGCTGAGGAAACTATTGTGCGGGATATTACCTTGATCACTGCAGCCTCTAAAGACCTTGAAACTGCCCAGTACGTCCAAAATCTCTTTAGCAATCACTACTTCCGCCTCTATACTAATACGGATGTTATCGGGGTTGAAACCGCTGGTGCTCTCAAAAACATCATTGCAGTTGGTGCGGGTGCATTACATGGCCTAGGATTTGGCGACAATGCCAAGGCGGCCATCATCGCACGTGGCTTGGCAGAAATCACCCGTCTAGGGGTCGCTCTTGGAGCTAATCCTCTGACTTATAGCGGTCTTTCTGGAGTTGGAGATTTGATCGTAACAGGGACATCTGTCCACTCTCGTAACTGGAGGGCCGGTAATGCTCTCGGTCGTGGAGAATCCCTCGCAGATATTGAAGCTAATATGGGTATGGTCATTGAAGGCATTTCAACAACTCGAGCGGCTTATGAACTGGCTCAGGAATTGGGTATTTACATGCCAATCACACAGGCCATCTACCGAGTTATCTATGAAGGTGTCAATATCAAAGAAGCAATCAATGACATCATGAACAATGAATTTAAAGCAGAAAACGAATGGTCTTAGACCCTTATAGAAAGGAACATTATGAAACAAAAAGTCAGAAAAGCAATCATCCCTGCCGCTGGATTGGGAACTCGTTTCCTCCCTGCAACTAAAGCCTTGGCCAAGGAAATGTTGCCAATCGTAGACAAACCAACCATCCAATTTATCGTTGAAGAAGCTCTCAAGTCTGGAATCGAAGATATCTTGGTTGTTACTGGTAAGTCGAAACGTTCCATTGAGGACCATTTTGATTCAAACTTCGAATTGGAATACAACCTCAAAGAAAAAGGGAAAACAGATCTTTTGAAGCTAGTTGATGAAACAACTGGCATGCGCCTGCATTTTATCCGCCAAACTCATCCACGCGGTCTCGGAGATGCTGTTTTGCAAGCCAAGGCTTTCGTCGGAAATGAACCTTTTGTCGTGATGCTTGGGGATGACTTGATGGATATCACCAACGAAAAGGCTGTTCCGCTTACCAAACAACTCATGGATGACTATGAGCGTACCCACGCGTCTACTATCGCTGTCATGCCTGTCCCTCACGATGAAGTATCCGCCTATGGGGTCATTGCTCCGCAAGGCGAAGGGAAAAACGGCCTTTACAGTGTTGATACCTTCGTTGAAAAACCTGCTCCAGAGGACGCTCCTAGCGACCTTGCTATTATTGGACGCTATCTCCTCACACCTGAAATTTTTCAAATCCTCGAAAACCAAACTCCAGGTGCAGGAAATGAAATTCAGCTTACCGATGCAATCGACACCCTCAATAAAACACAACGTGTGTTTGCTCGTGAGTTCAAGGGAGCTCGCTACGATGTCGGAGATAAGTTTGGCTTTATGAAAACGTCCATTGACTACGCTCTCAAGCACCCTCAAGTCAAGGATGATTTGAAAGACTACCTCATTCAACTTGGAAAAGAGTTATCTGAGGGGAAATAAAAAACACCTTATATACAATAAAGAGCCTGGGACAATAGTCCCGTGGCTCTTTTTAAACTATTCCACCTCTACACATAGCTCATTCCTTTGTAGAAAAGGAAAACGGCTAGTGCGATAAAAAGTAGAGTTGCTCCGATTCGCTGGCTGGTACTAAACATCCTTTTTTCCCATTTGACTGGAAAGATGACTGCTAGAAAGGCACCGCCTACTGCACCACCAATATGTCCTGCTAGGCTAATTCCTGGAATCATAACACTGCCAATAATATTTATCACGAAAAGCGTCAGATAGGATTGCCCCAACTGCTGGATATAGAGATTGCGAGTTGCATAGCGCAAGACGATGATCGCTGCAAATAGCCCATAGAGGGAGGTGGATGCTCCTGCCGCTAGGGTTTTCGGTGTAAAAGCAAAAACGAAGAGATTCCCCATCATTCCTGATAAGAGATAGAGAAAGAAGAACTGCTTAGAGCCCAAAATCTCCTCCACCTGTCGTCCAAGAAAGTAAAGTGAAATCATATTAACAATGAAATGCTCCCAACCAATATGCACAAATATAGCCGAAAAAAGGCGCCATACCTGCTCTGGGAACAGGCGAATGATTGGCCCATACATAGCTCCAAACTGAAACAGAGTTTTTACATGGTCAAAGTTGATACCCGTAGTAACCAACATCAAGAGAAATACCAAAGCTGTCACTAGGAGGAAAAAACTAGTCACAGGGTAGCGTTTATCAAAGATTTCCTTCATAGATTAGCACCTCCTGGACGGGAATATCGTGATCTTCCGAGTTGAAATTCTGGATTTGACAAGGATAGATTGTGCTCATGGTATGCCCAGCAAAATTCTCCAGATAGCGGTCGTAGTAGCCTCCGCCATATCCAATCCGATACCCCTCTCTTGTAAAAACCAAGCCCGGAACATGAATTAAATCAATCTGAGACGGTTCCACCACTTCCAAGTCTCCTTGCGGTTCCAGTAAACCAAAGGAAGTTTTTACCAACTGCTGCGGATCATAGACCACAAACTCCATGCGCCCCTTGGGATAGGTTTTGGGTATCAGAACCTTTTTGCTCTCCTTCAGCGCCCGCTTGATCAATCCTTGCGTTTGAAATTCATGAGGGAAGGAGAGATAGGTTGCGATGGTTTTGGCTTCTTGGTAAAAGGAGTGATTCAAAAATCGTTCTGTTAAAACTCGATCCATAGCCTGTTTTTGCTTCTGAGATAAAGCCTTCATTTCTTGCAAGACTTGCTTGCGTAGTTCTGCTTTCATAGACAACACCTCTACTCCGCCGCCTTCTTTTGAAGAAAGCTAGAGACCGCTTCCACCCCGATGGCTAAGGCTTCTTCCTTAGGACTCATCTGAGGGTGATGAAGGGCGTAGGGACTATCGATGCCTAGCCAAAACATAACGCCATCTACCTTCGAAAGGAGATAACCAAAGTCCTCACCAGTCATAGCAGGCTCGATATCAATCAACTCGATTCCGTCTTTCTCTTCAAAAAAGTCCATCAGTTCACGCGCCAAGGCTGGATTGTTCTCCACAGGTAGGTAGCCTCCTTGCTTGAGTTCCACTTCGACTTCCATATCAAAGGCTGCTGCAACACCTTCTGCGACTGTCTTGACTCTTTTTTGTACCAAGAGGCTCATGTCCTGAGTCAAGGCGCGAATGGTTCCGTGTAAAAATGCTGTGTCTGTAATGACATTGTTGGTTGTTCCAGCTTGAAAAACGCCAAAGGTCACCACCGCTCCCTCGATGGGATTAACATTGCGGCTGACAACTGACTGTACTTGGGTCACAAAGTAACTAGCAGCCACCAAGGCGTCATTGGCTTCATGCGGAAAAGCTGCGTGTCCTCCTTTTCCTTTGAAACGAATCTTCACCTCACAGGTCCCTGCAAAGAGAGTGTGTGTATTGGTCGCAATCTGTCCAACCTTCAGATCTGGACGAACATGAAGGCCATAAAATTGGTTTGGTAGCCAGTCCCCAAAAGCACCATCCTCATACATGAGCATACCACCAGCCTCATTTTCTTCAGCAGGTTGAAACAGAAAAAGCAGATTATTCTTGGGTTGTTCCTCAAGGGCGCGCTCAAGACACCCCAAGGCAATGGTCATATGAAAATCATGGCCACAAGCATGCATACGACCTTGATGTTGAGAAGCAAAAGGTAGACCTGTTTGTTCAAGGATAGGTAGGCCATCAATGTCTGTCCGCCAACCAATGGTCCGCTCCGGCTGACTTCCCTGCAAATAAACCAAAATACCTGTCCGCCAAGTACGAACTTGGACAAAATCCTTGCCCACAGTCAATTTCTCAATCACATCCAGCAAATAAGCCTGAGTCTTGAATTCCTCCAAGCCAATCTCTGGAATCTGGTGCAAATTTCGTCTAGTCTGAATCAAATCTAACATCTATCTGTCCTCCTATATAGCAGAAAGAGGCTGGAAAAAGGGTTCCGCCTCTTTTTTACTTTTGTAATTACAAGGTACGAAGCGCATCCTCTAGCGCTGTTTTTTGTTGGGTTTGGGCATCGATCTCTTTAATGATACGAGCCGGAACACCTGCTACCACTACGTTTTCTGGGACATCTTGGGTAACGATAGCTCCTGCTGCAACAACTGAACCACTGCCGATTTGGACTCCTTCGATAACCACTGCATTAGCACCGATAAGAACATTGTCTCCGACACGGACTGGATCTGCGCTAGCTGGCTCAATCACACCCGCCAAAACTGCACCTGCACCAACGTGGCTGTTCTTCCCAACGATAGCGCGGCCACCAAGGATAGCACCCATGTCAATCATGGTTCCTGCACCGATTTCAGCACCGATATTGATAACAGCTCCCATCATGATAACAGCATTGTCACCAATTTCAACTTGGTCACGGATAATAGCACCTGGCTCGATACGAGCGTTGATAGCACGTTTATCTAGCAAAGGAACTGCAGAATTACGAGCATCTTGCTCGACAACATAGTCTTGATTTTCTACTAAACCTTCGAGAAGCGGAGCAACATCCTTCCAGTCTCCGAATAGGACATTTCCTAGTTTGACAACAGAGCTAGGCACAGCAGATGCGAGTTGCCCCTCAAAGGTTACTTTGACACTGGTTTTCTTTTCCGCATTGGCAATAAATTGGATGATTTCTTGGGCATTCATTTTTGTGGCAGTCATAGGCGCCTCCTAGTTCGTTATAATGATACCTATTCTACCAAAAAAGGCTTCAAATTTGAAGCCTTAAGCACTCGAACAGAACATTTTACCTTTCCTTCGTTTCCTCAATTGATAAGAAAACCATCGGAACGATAATCAAAATCATAGCCAAAGCTAGAAAACCATCCAAAACCATACCTAGAAATAGCACACTTAACAATGCGGAAGATAAAGGTTCACTGGCACTCACAACTGACACAACTAATGGTGAGACGAGTAGCACAGCCTTCATCGAAAGGAAAAAAGCAAAAGCCGTTCCAAACACAGCAATAGTAAAACAAATCAAAAGGCTCGTCACATCAAGTTGGAAGGTAATCTGATGAATAGGATAAAGAAAATTGCTAAAAACACCTGCTAGCAACATCCCCCAACCAACGGTTGGCACAAAACCATAGTCACGTGCAAAACGCTGAGGCAGGATAACGTTGAACATAACCCCTACAGCACTGAGGAGTCCAGTGACCAAAGCTAAGGGAGTCATGGATAACTGGGACAAATCTCCTTTTGTGGCCATCAAAAAAACACCTAACATGGCAATCAAAACATAGAGAATGGCTGTGATAGAAGCCTTCTTTTGATAGACGATACGATTATAAAACAAGATAAAAACTGGACTGATAAATTGCAAAATCGTTGCTGTCGTCGCATTCGAATATTCAACACAGAGATAAAAGAAAAACTGCACAGAAAAAATACCTAGAATAGCATAGGCTAAAAAAGGCAGATAATTTTTCTTGTCCCGCCAGATATCCAATAACTGGGTGCGTAACTGAAAGGCTGATAAAACTAAAACCAAACTCCCTGCCACTAGCAAGCGCATGGAAGTGATCCAGCCAGACGACACCTGATAATGGGCGAAAAAATATTCTCCTAAAATACCACAAATTCCCCAAATCAGACCTGACAACAGTGAATATAGAGTTCCCTTAAAAATCTTCTTTTGATACTTATTCATTCTCCTATTGTAACACGAAATGAAAAAAGAAAAAAGTAGCATGAAAAAATATTATTGAATGAATCATGCTACTTTTTTATTCTATCGATTTGATTGATTTGAGCGAGTTGATGAGCTTGTTCCCGAACTGCTACTTGAGCTTGGGAGAGTTGGGGTAGGAAGAGTGGGTAAACTTCCTAAAATGCTCTTCCAAGCATTTTGATAATCGGCATCGCTCCCTCCGATGGCAAAGCGGTAAGTGGTTACTGGCGCCCCTTCTTTAGTAGCCCAATAGCTCGTTACTGTAGAACCTGAAACGGTGATTTCTTTGCCATTGATTGTGACCTTGCCAGGTTTCTCTCCTGTCGATTTGAGGACTTGAGACTTGGTCACACTTGAATCCAGATTAAAGCGCTCATTCCCCCATATTCCAGGTTCAGCTTGCTGGATAGCATTAACCAAGTGGGCCATATAATTGGCGTTGCGGTAGTGACCTGCTCCTTTAGCTAACGGTCGGTTGTCGTCGTGACCTAACCAGCCCCCTAGAGTCAAGCGTGGCGTAGAAAGCATAAGCCACATATTTTCATCTTCATTGGTCGTACCAGTCTTTCCAATCCAGTCAGCACGAGCCAGACTTGGATTGATAGAGGCCAAATCAGTCTGAAAGCTTGACGTAACTCGAGATGAGATCACCTCGCGAAGCAAACTCTGCATGATTGTCGCTGTCGCTTTTGAATAAACTTGGACAGGTTGACTTTTATGCTCATAAATCACTTGTCCCGTCGTCGATTCGATCTTGGCAATCATATGTTTCTTGTGGTAGACCCCATTATTAGCCAAGGTCTGATAACCATTGGTATGCTGGGCGACTGTAACATCAATCCCCCCACCCATCGGCAGACTTTCAATGCCATATTCTGGGATTTCATAACCCATTTTTTCCATATAACCCTTGACATCAACACCCTTCTCTCGAAGCGTACGATAAGTCCAGTAGGCTGGGATATTCCATGAATAGTTGAGGGCTTCTCCCAAGGTCATCATCCCTGTACCAGGACTATTGACATACATGATGGGATTCCCGTTTGAAAAGTTTGTCGGATAGTTAGATAAGATACTTGCACTTCCCATCAAACCTTGGTCAATGGCGATACCATAGGCCAATATAGGTTTTGTGGTTGAAGCTGGAGAACGTTTAGTGTCGATAGCGTGATTGTTCTGATTTTCTTGATAATTACGCCCACCAACAAAGCCAAGAATGGCTCCCGTTTGGTTGTCCATAAGGACATTCCCTACCTCAGGCTGGCCTGTCGAATCGTCTAGCAGATAGCCATAGGTCGCAACCGCATTTTGCATTGCGGTATGAACGTTTTTATTAATGGTAGTGGTAATTTTATAACCACCGTTTTCAATTTCCTTGGTTGCTAGGTCATGATAAGCTTTCTGGATAGACTCATTCTTTAACTCTTGAGCAGAGACATGATCTCTCTCAACTAGATAATCATACATCCGATCTGTAGCTTCTGCCAAGGTTGCAAAGTAAAGATAGTCGCGTGAGGTTCCGTTGACACTACCTGATGGTAGAAAGTCTTGCTTAAAGTCATAATCCTTGTACTTGTCGTAATCTTCTTGGCTCAGAGCACCTGTCCGGTACATATTATAGAGGACGTCCTTGGCACGCTTGATTCCCAAAGCCATATCCTCATCACTCTTCATACTTCCGTCAGATTCATAAGGAGAATAACTGATCGGACTCTGTGGCAAGCCTGCGATAAAAGCAGCTTGAGGGACCGTTAAGTCCGAAGCTTTGACTCCAAAGATTCCTTCTGCAGCCTGCTGGGCACCTGCAATATTTTGACCTTTATGATTGCGTCCAAAAGGAGCAATGTTAAGGTAGGTTGTTAAAATTTCATCCTTACCCATAGCCCGTTCTAAAGCTAGAGCATCAATAATCTCTTTGGCCTTACGAGCTAGAGTGGGAGCATCCCCTACCACTTGCTGCTTGATAACCTGCTGGGTCAAGGTCGAACCACCACTGGACGACCCTAGACCGACAAAGGTTCCCAAGGTCGCACGAATAACGGCCTTAGGCACAACTCCCTTGTGCTCGTTGAAATGCTCGTCCTCTGTCGCAATGATAGCCTTCTTAAGATTATCCGAAATAGCACCTGAAGCGACTGAAGTGCGCAACAAATCGCCCTCAATCGAAGCAATGGTACTGCCGTCAGAATAAGTGATTTCTGAGATAGAGGCAATATCCTTCACTTGTTTGACCAACTCTTCTGCTTGAGGAACCTGAGTCTTATCAAATAGAGCAACCCCATAACCCATAGCCACACCAGCTCCAAAAAGGCCACCGATAAAACCTAGAATAAAGAGAGTGTTGAAAACTACTTTAAAGCCACTCAAAACCTTAGCCAAAATAGACCCAACCCTTCTGACTTTGTCAGAAGAAGCCACTTTCTTATCAATCTTTTTACTTGCTTGTTTTTTCTTCCATATGGCAGATAGTTGCTGGAAAAAATACAACAACTTCGTTTTTAATTCATTGTTTCTTTTTTTCATGAATGTCCTCACTTCCTTTATTATACCATAAAAGGGAAACTTTCAATAAAATAGCCACTTTCTTCCCTATTCTACTAGGCTATTGTCCGAGTTTGTGATACAATAGGTAGAAACAATATTTTAAAAAGGAGAAAAGACACATGCACATTTTTGATGAGCTAAAAGAGCGTGGTTTGATTTTTCAAACGACTGATGAAGAAGCTTTGCGTAAAGCCCTAGAAGAAGGTCAAGTCTCTTATTATACTGGCTACGATCCAACTGCTGACAGCCTTCACCTCGGTCACCTTGTCGCAATCTTGACAAGTCGTCGTTTGCAACTAGCAGGTCACAAACCTTATGCGCTCGTTGGCGGTGCTACAGGTCTCATTGGAGATCCGTCCTTCAAAGATGCTGAGCGTAGTCTCCAAACAAAAGACACGGTAGATGGCTGGGTCAAGTCTATCCAAGGACAACTGTCTCGTTTTCTTGACTTTGAAAATGGGGAAAATAAAGCTGTCATGGTCAACAACTACGACTGGTTTGGCAGCATCAGCTTCATTGACTTCCTCCGTGATGTAGGAAAATACTTCACTGTCAACTACATGATGAGTAAAGAGTCTGTTAAAAAACGGATCGAAACAGGGATTTCTTACACAGAGTTTGCCTACCAAATCATGCAAGGGTACGACTTCTTTGTCCTTAACCAAGACCACAACGTCACCCTACAGATCGGTGGCTCTGACCAATGGGGAAATATGACTGCTGGTACAGAGTTACTTCGTCGTAAGGCTGACAAGACTGGTCACGTTATCACCGTTCCCCTTATCACTGATGCGACTGGTAAGAAATTTGGTAAATCAGAAGGAAACGCAGTCTGGCTCAATCCTGAAAAGACTTCTCCATACGAAATGTACCAATTCTGGATGAACGTCATGGACGCTGACGCTGTTCGCTTCTTGAAAATCTTTACTTTCTTATCACTTGATGAGATTGAAGACATCCGCAAACAATTTGAAGCAGCTCCACACGAACGCTTGGCTCAAAAAGTCCTCGCTCGTGAAGTGGTGACTCTTGTCCACGGAGAAGAAGCCTACAAGGAAGCCCTTAACATCACTGAGCAACTCTTTGCAGGAAACATCAAAAACCTTTCTGTTAAAGAACTCAAACAAGGACTTCGTGGAGTTCCAAACTATCAAGTACAAGCAGACGAAAATCATAACATCGTAGAACTTCTCGTATCATCTGGTGTGGTTAACTCAAAACGCCAAGCACGTGAAGACGTCCAAAACGGAGCTATTTACGTAAACGGCAACCGCATCCAAGACCTTGACTATGTCTTGAGTGATGCAGATAAGTTAGATAACGAACTAACTGTTATCCGTCGCGGGAAGAAAAAATACTTTGTATTGACTTACTAAACTCTTCAACATTTACCTATAAACAAAGGAGTTAACCTCAAGAAAGGTAACTCCTTTTTTCTGTTAATAACTCTCATCTATCTATTTTTAATAGACAGACTACGCAAGACAATGCGCAAGGTTGTTAGATTATGTAAGATAGAGAGATTTGAAGGACTGAGCCAATTAAATAAGCCAAAGCCAATCAAACTACTATTTACGACAATGGTATCTTGAATATTCTTCTTGATGAGTATTTGCAAAGATGATGATAGCGAATCCAACTCTTGGAAGAAATCCAAGCGATTATCTAACAATAAGATATCACTCATCTGCTTAGAAATATCTGCGCTCTCATTCATCACCACACCGATATCTGATAGGGTTAGAGCCGCTGAGTCATTCAACCCATCTCCAACCATCAAAATAGTATGACCTGCTTTCTGCAGTTCCTCTACTAACTCAAATTTCCCATCAGGTTTCAAGTCTGTATAGACCTGATCAAACGGCAAATCTTTTACTAATTCCTCTGTCCTAACCAGGGTGTCCCCTGTGGCCAGAATCAATTTTTTCCCTTGTGCCTTAAGTTTCTCCAAGGCTACTTTTGCTTCTTTTCTCAAAGGAGTATGAATGCAGAACATTCCAATCAATTCATTCTGATAAGCTAAGAATAAGAGATTGTAGTGACTCTTGTACTCTTCAATTAAAGCATTTTGCTCCGAACTGATATGAATCTGCTCATCCTGCATCAAGACATAATTTCCAATAAGAACTGGTTGCCCATCAATATGGGACTTAATTCCCTTGCTTGCAATATATTGGAGTTTCCCATGCATTTCCTCATGTTCAATCCCCTCTATCTCAGCTTGCTTGACAATGGCATTAGCAATAGGATGATAAATGTGTTCCTCAAGACAGGCACTGATTCTGAGAATATCTTCCTCGCTATAGTCCCCAAAAGGTAACACCTTTTCAACTATAGGATAGCTAGTTGTGATTGTTCCTGTCTTATCAAACAAGAAAGTATCAACTTCCAGATATTTCTCTAGAACATCTCCATCCTTAATCACCATTTCACGGTTCAACCCCTCTTTGATAGCTGTCAAATAAGCTACAGGAGTAGAGATTTTCAAAGCGCAGGAGAAATCGACCAATAGGAATGAAATAGCCTTAGAAAAAGAGCCCGTTAATAGGTAAGTCAGACCAGCCCCCAAGAAATTATATTTGACGACCTTGTCCGCCATCTTGATGAAATAGCGTTGTTTCGTTTTCTTGTTTTCTTCAGATTTCTTCATCAACTCAATCAGCTGTAAAATACGGCTGTTCATCTGATTATCGGTTACACGAATGCGTAGCTCCCCAGTCTCCAAGACTGTGTTTGCACAAACCAAATCAGACTCTCTTTTTTCAACTGGAAAACTCTCTCCCGTCAAGGAACTTTCGTTGACCATACCTAAACCTGAAACTACTTGTCCATCAAACAGAATTTCATTTCCTTGAGATAGGACCAAGACATCTCCTATTTGAACATCGGAACTCTTGATACTAACGACCGTATCACCCTGTACCAAGAATACATCGCTTTCTTTTGCAAGAAGGCTTTGTTCTAAATCTGTTGCAGTTTTTTTCAAGGACCACTGATCTAAATGATTCCCCAAATCAAGCATAAACATGATGTTGCTGGCAGTCTTAGATTGGTTCATAAACAAAGACAATAAAATCGCCGAACAGTCCAAGACCTCCATCGTTAGTTCCTTACGCGCTAGTGTTTGATAGGCTTCTTTAACATAGCCAAAAGCCTGATAACAAGTCCATATATAGCGAATAGGAGACGGCACAAGACTACGAAAAAGCACACGCTTAATCGCTGCACCTGAAACGATAGAATAGGCACTCTCTTCTCTACGAACAGGAAGAGTCATCAACTCAGAAACTTTCCCTTTATCAATTCTTTTTAAAAAGGCTTCTGCATTGTCTAATACAGAGAAGCCTTCTTTTATACGTAGGGTAAAGTGCTGTTGATCCATGTAAAACTGGATAGACTCAATTCCCTTCTCATCTCTCGCCAAGGAACGAAGATAGTCTTGAATATCTAAGGTGAGTGAAAAAGAAGATGATAGTCGGATATGTTGATATCCTCTATATAGCACTTTAAAAGACATATTATTCTCCTATAAGGCTATCTAATTGCTCTTCTTTTTTCTCTTGCTCATACAAATATTTAGCATCTTGCAAAACATCGTCTCCATGTTGCTTCACAACAGAAACAGATGCATCTAGCTCATCTTTAAACTTGTATGCCTTAGCCAAAGCTTTAGAATAACCTTTTTTAGCTTCCTTACTTGCTAAGATTTTCAAACCAAGGGTACCAAATGCGACACCACCCAAAAATAATGAAGATTTTTTCGCAACTTTTGCAACGGTTAGTACTTCTTTTAACATACTTATTTCCTCCTTATCATTATTATATAGCAATTTAGATATAAAAGCAATTTCATTTTATAAATTGAAGAATTAGTTTTATTTCTACTGAATCTCCCATCTACTTACTCCTGAAGTTGCTTTCACTTGTCTCTTTTGATACACTTAAACTATGAATACAAACCTCAAACCCAAACTCCAGCGTTTTGCTTCTGCGACTGCCTTTGCCTGTCCTATCTGTCAAGAAAATCTGACCTTGGTCGAAACTAGTCTCAAGTGCAGCAATCGCCATTCTTTTGACTTGGCAAAATTCGGCTATGTCAACTTGGCTCCTCAGATCAAGCAATCTGCCAACTACAACAAAGAAAACTTTCAAAATCGCCAGCAAATTCTTGAAGCTGGTTTTTATCAGGCTATTTTAGAAGGTATCTCGGACTTACTAACAACTAATCCATCCGCAAAAACAGTCTTGGATATCGGCTGTGGCGAAGGATTCTACTCTCGCAAGCTCCAAGAAAGTCACCTTGACAAAACCTTCTACGCCTTTGATATTTCCAAAGATTCCGTTCAAATCGCTGCCAAAAGCGAACCCAACTGGGCAGTCAACTGGTTCGTTGGAGACTTGGCCCGACTTCCTATAGAAGATGCCAGTATGGATATCTTGCTTGATATCTTCTCGCCTGCCAACTATGGAGAATTCCGTCGCGTTTTATCCAAAGACGGTATTTTAATCAAGGTCATCCCAACTGAAAATCACCTCAAAGAAATCCGTCAAATGGTGCAGGACCAGCTGACAAAGAAGGACTATTCTAATCAAGATATCAAGGAACATTTCCAGGAACATTTCAGCATCCAATCAAGTCAGATTGCTTCCTTAATAAAACCTATCACAGCAGAGCAACGCCAAGCCCTGCTTGCCATGACACCCTTACTCTTTCACGTTGACCAAAGCAAGATTGACTGGAGTCAGTTGACTGAGATTACCATCGAAGCAGAGATTCTGGTTGGGAAAGCACTGTAAATAAAACTCTCAGATAAGATAAAACCCGTACCTTGAAGGTGCGGGTTTAAGTTATGTAATTATTAGTTCAAGTGCCAGATATCTTCGTTGTACTGAGCGATTGTACGGTCAGATGAGAAGAATCCTGCTTTGGCAATGTTGACGATAACTTTATCCAACCATGCGTCACGGTTTTCGTAGTCAGCAAGCATTTGCTCTTTCACCTTGATGTAGTCTTCCAAGTCAAGGAGAGTCATGAACCAGTCTTTGTTGATCAATTCGTTGTAAAGACGTTCCAAGCGTTCTTTCTTACCTACTGCAAGAACAGCATCGCTCACGATGAAGTCAACCAAAGGTTTGATAGCTTCACGAGCGTAGAATTCGCTTGATTTGTAAGCTTCTTTTGCGTAAAGGTCGATAACAGTTTCTGAATCTTCACCGAAGATGTAGATGTTTTCGTCTCCAACCAACTCAGCGATTTCCACGTTAGCTCCGTCCATAGTACCAAGAGTCAAAGCTCCGTTCAACATGAATTTCATGTTACCAGTACCTGAAGCTTCTTTAGAAGCAAGTGAGATTTGTTCTGAGATGTCACATGCTGGGATGAGGAAGCTTGCTGCAGTAACGTTGTAGTTTTCAACCATAACCACTTGCAAGTGTGGAGCTACTTCTGGGTCGTTAGCAATCACTTCTGACAAGCAAAGAATCAAGTGGATGATATCTTGGGCAATTGTGTAGGCAGGAGCTGCTTTACCACCGAAGAATACTGTGATTGGACGAGCAGGGATGTTACCAGCCTTGATATCAAGGTATTTGTGGATCACATACAAAGCGTTCATTTGTTGGCGTTTGTACTCGTGAAGACGTTTGATCTGGATATCAAAGATAGAGTTTGTATTGATTTCCACACCTTGGTGTTCTTTCAAGTGACGAGCCAATTTACGTTTGTTGTGAGCCTTGATGCTTTCCAATTTTTCTTTGACAGCAGCCTTGTCTTCGTATGACAAGAGTTTTTCAAGCTCATCCGCTTCATGGTGCCAACCACGGCCAATAATCTCATCCAAGTAGTGAGACAAGCTTGGGTTAGCGTGCATGAGCCAACGACGGAATGTGATACCGTTTGTTTTGTTATTGAATTTTTCTGGGTAGATGTCGTAGAAAGCTTTCAACTCTGAGTTCTTCAAGATTTCAGTGTGAAGAGCTGCAACCCCGTTAACGCTGTATCCGTAGTGGATATCCATGTGAGCCATGTGGACACGTTCGCTCTCATCGATGATTTGAACAGCTGGATCTTTGTATTCTGCTTTCACACGGCGGTCCAATTCTTTAATGATTGGTACCAAGTGAGGAACCACTTCTTCCAAGAATTCAAGAGGCCATTTTTCAAGGGCTTCAGCAAGGATTGTGTGGTTAGTGTAGGCAGTCATGCTACGGACGATTGAGATTGCTTCATCAAGCTCGATACCACGCGCAGTCAAGAGGCGGATCAATTCAGGAATCACCATTGATGGGTGAGTATCGTTGATTTGTACAACTGCATAGTCCGCAAGGTCATGCAAGTTGCTTCCTTTTTCGATTGCTTCGTCGATGATTAATTGCGCACCGTTTGAAACCATGAAGTATTGTTGGAAGATACGGAGCAATTCACCTTGCTTGTCGCTATCGTCTGGGTAAAGGAAGAGAGTCAAGTTGCGAGCGATATCTGTCTTGTCAAAGTTGATACCATCTTCGATGATAGAAGAATCAACTGAATCCAAGTCAAACAAACGCAAACGGTTTTTAGTAGCTGTCTTGTAACCAGGTACATCAATATCGTAAAGGGTAGATGTCAATGTGAAGTGTGCAAATGGCACTTGGTAGCTACGGCTTGAGCGAACCAACCAGTTTTGCTCTGTCAACCAAGCATTAGGAATTGTTTCTTGTTGGTTGTTTTTAAGTACTTGTTGGAAAAGACCGAAGTGGTAGTTCAAACCAACACCGTCACCATTCAAACCAAGTGTAGCGATTGAGTCGATAAAGCAGGCTGCCAAACGTCCCAAACCACCGTTACCAAGTGATGGTTCCAATTCTACTTCTTCAATTTCGATCAACTCTTTACCTGCAGCTGCAAGTTCTTTTTTCACATCATCGTAAAGACCAAGGTTGATCAAATTGTTTGACAAGAGTTTACCGATCAAGAACTCAGCTGAGATGTAGTAAACTTTTTTCTTACCAGTGTTGACTGGTTTTTGGCTGCTTGCAAGTTTGCTGTAGTTGAGAAGAGCAAGGTAAAGCTCTTCATTGCTACATTCTGCAATGGTTTTATTGTAACGTTTTTGTACAAATTCTTTTAGTGGTAACATGTTTATGTGTCTCCTGATATTGTCTTATTTCTTTAATTCTACCAAATTTTCATTGATTCGGCGATAAATTGTAGTCAAGTCAAGCAAAGTTTCTTCAACAGCTGGTGTGAGTTGGTCTGCTGTCATACGCCATGACCAGTTTCCGCCAAGAGTAGATGGGAAGTTCATACGAGCTGACTCATCTAGTTCTAGCAAGTCTTGCATGGTTGCAATAGCCATGAAGCTAACGGATGAAAAGACTGTGCGAAGCATTGCGTGTGGCACTGTTTCGTACTCTTTACGGTTCGTGTAACGAGCCATGTACTCACGAGTTGGATCATCGATCTCATTACGGTACCAACCAAGGACTGTATTGTTATCGTGTGTTCCTGTGTACATAACAGAGTTGGCAGGTGCCAAGTGCGGGCTATCGATACTTTCGTCTTCTGGGTTGAAGGCGAATTGAAGAATCTTCATTCCTGGGAAGCCAGTGCGTTCACGCAACTCGATCACTTCATCTGTCATGAAACCAAGATCTTCAGCGATGATGTTTAGCTCACCAAGCTCTTCTTTAACAGCTGCGAAAAGCTTGTAGCCTGGACCTTTTACCCATTTACCAGGTGCCGCTGTTTCAGAGCCAGCTGGGATTTCCCAGTAAGATTCGAAACCACGGAAGTGGTCGATACGAACGATATCATAGATCTTGAAGCTTTCGCGCAAGCGTTCAACCCACCATTTGTAACCGTCTTTGTCCATCGCTTCCCAGTCATAGATTGGGTTCCCCCAAAGCTGACCAGTGGCAGAAAACTCATCTGGTGGGCATCCTGCGATGCAAGTTGCTTTACCATTGGCATCTGTCTTGAAGAGATGTGGATTTGCCCACATGTCGCTTGAATCTTCCGCTACATAGATAGGCATATCTCCAACGATTTCGATGTGGTTGTCGTTAGCATAAGCTTTCAATTTCAACCATTGTTGGAAGAAGAAGTATTGAGTCACACGGTGGTAAACCAACTTGTCTGCCAATTTCTCACGGTAGCTTTCAAGTGCTGAAGCTTTACGCGCACGAGCATCTGCATCTGGCCATTCTGTCCAAGCAAGATTGTCAAAATGCTCTTTGATCGCCATATACTCTGCAAAGAGTTCAAGCCATGATTGGTTGTCTTGAGCAAACTTCTCAAAATCTTTGACATCACCCACTTCCAAGAAGCGTTTAACTGCTTTTTCTAAAAGCGGACGACGTGCGTAATAAATCTTCGCATAATCAACTTCAGATGCATCGCTACCAAAGTCAACACCTTCAAGGTCACTAGCTTCGAGCAAGCCTTGTTCTACCAAGATATCAAGGTCGATAAAATGCGTATTTCCAGCAAAGGCTGAGAATGATTGGTATGGAGAATCTCCATAGCTTGTTGTCCCAAGAGGGAGGATTTGCCAGTAACGTTGCTTCGTACGAACCAAGAAGTCAACGAAATCATAGGCAGTCTGACCAAATGATCCAATTCCGTATGCTCCTGGTAGAGAAGAGATGTGCATCAACACACCACTTTGACGTTTTTTCATAATAGCACCTCATGTGTTTGTTATAAAACGTTGCGCAATCAAGGCGCAAACGTTTGCGTTAAGTTAAGTATAGCGCATTTTAAATACAAATGCAAGCGTTTTTAAATTTTTTTTTGAATTATTTTAATCAACCAAAACTTGTTCCCATTGATATTTTATGAAATGAGCGAAAAATTTTTTAAAAATTTTCTGATTTAAGATAATTCATTCCAAACTTCTGCTCTATTTTCTGAAAAATCGAGCCAAATTTACGCAATCGTTTCCCTAATATATTTTCAATTCAAGAAAAACAAATATTTTAAGTTCTTTCTTATATAAAGGCTTTAGCAAATATTTGAAACCTTAAAATTTTTTTAAAATTTTTTCTAAAAATACTTGCAACCGTTTTCTGTTTGTGCTATACTAGGCACATAAAAGAAAACGTTTGCGTTTTCTCATTAAATTATTTTTGTTATTCTTTAGGAGGAATACACTATGTCATCTAAATTCATGAAGAGCGCTGCTGTGCTCGGAACTGCTACTCTTGCTAGCTTGCTCTTGGTAGCTTGCGGAAGCAAATCTGCTGATAAAGCGGCTGATACTAACTCTTCAGAAGCAAAAGAAATCACTTTCTACGTCGAAGACCAATATAAAGCCTTTGCTGAATCAGCTGCAAAAGCTTACGAAAAAGAATCTGGCGTAAAAGTTACCATCAAAACAGGAGACCAAATGGGTGGGCTTGACAACCTTTCACTAGATAACCAATCTGGTAAGGCTGCTGATGTCATGATGGCTCCATACGACCGTGTAGGTAGCCTTGGTACTGATGGACAACTTTCAGAAGTAACTCTTAGTGACGGAGCTAAAACAGACGATAAAACAAAATCTCTTGTGACTGTTGGTGGCAAAGTGTACGGTGCTCCAGCCGTTATCGAGTCTCTCGTAATGTACTACAATAAAGACTTGCTAAAAGAAGCTCCTAAAACTTTTGGTGACCTAGAAAATCTTGCTAAGGACAGCAAATACGCTTTCGCTGGTGAAGATGGCAAAACTACTGCCTTCCTAGCTGACTGGACAAACTTCTACTACGCATACGGACTCCTTGCTGGTAACGGCGGTTATGTATTTGGTCAAAACGGTAAAGATCCTAAAGACATCGGTCTTGCAAACGACGGCGCTATCGCAGGTATCAACTACGCTAAATCTTGGTATGAAAAATGGCCTAAAGGTATGCAAGATACTGAAGGTGCTGGCAACTTGATTCAAACTCAATTCCAAGAAGGTAAAACAGCTGCTATCATCGATGGTCCTTGGAAAGCTCAAGCATTCAAAGATGCTAAAGTAAACTACGGTGTTGCGACTATCCCAACTCTTCCAAATGGTAAAGACTACGCAGCCTTTGGCGGAGGTAAAGCTTGGATCATCCCATCAAGTACTAAAAACCTTGAAGGTGCACAAAAATTTGTAGACTTCCTAGTTTCAACTGAACAACAAAAAGCATTCTACGATGCAACTAACGAAATTCCAGCTAACACTGAAGCTCGTACTTATGCTGAAGGTAAAAACGATGAGTTGACAACAGCTGTTATCAAACAGTTCAAGAACGCTCAACCAATGCCAAACATTTCTCAAATGTCAACAGTTTGGGATCCAGCGAAAACAATGCTCTTTGATGCTGTAAGTGGTAAGAAAGATGCGAAAACAGCTGCTAACGATGCTGTAACATTGATCAAGGAAACAATCCAACAAAAATTTGGTAACTAATTGATTTGTTCAAGGGGGGTGGAAACGAAATCCCCCTTTGAATGTATAGATACGCTTCTTATCAGATATACGTATCTTGCGGTCGAATCCAAGTTTTATCTCGCATCCTATGAAAGGAGTAATCATGGAAAAACAACAGCCTCGCAAAGCAGCCTTGCTGTCAATCATTCCTGGTTTAGGACAAATCTATAACAAACAAAAAGCTAAAGGATTTATTTTCCTTGGTGTTACTGTTCTATTTGTTCTGTATTTTCTAACACTTGCAACCCCTGAATTGAGCAATTTGATCACACTTGGTGAGAAACCTGGTCGTGATAATTCACTTTTCATGCTGATTCGTGGTGCCTTCCATTCTATCTTTGTTGTCGTTTACCTGCTCTTTTATATCTTTAATATCAAGGATGCACATACGACTGCTAAACGTATCAACAACGGTATTCCTGTAGCTCATACCTTCAAGGATATGATTAAAGGTATTTATGAGAATGGATTCCCATACCTTTTGATTATCCCATCGTATGTAGCGATGACATTTGCGATTATCTTCCCAGTTATCGTAACCTTGATGATCGCCTTTACCAACTATGACTTCCAACACTTGCCACCAAATAAATTGTTGGACTGGGTTGGTTTGACTAACTTCACAAATATCTGGAGCTTGAGTACCTTCCGTTCAGCCTTTGGTTCCGTTCTTTCTTGGACCATTATCTGGGCTTTATCTGCTTCTACTTTGCAGATTGTCATTGGTATCTTTACAGCAATCATTGCCAACCAACCATTTATTAAAGGAAAACGTATCTTTGGTGTTATTTTCCTTCTTCCTTGGGCAGTTCCAGCCTTCATCACTATCTTGACATTCTCAAACATGTTTAACGATAGTGTCGGAGCGATTAACACTCAAGTCTTGCCTCTTTTGTCTAAGGTCCTTCCTTTCCTAGATGGAGCTCTTATACCTTGGAAAACAGATCCAACTTGGACTAAGATTGCCTTGATTATGATGCAAGGTTGGCTAGGTTTCCCATACATCTACGTTTTGACCTTGGGTATCTTGCAGTCTATTCCTAACGACCTCTACGAAGCGGCTTACATAGATGGAGCCAATGCTTGGCAAAAATTCCGCAACATCACTTTCCCAATGATCTTGGCTGTTGCAGCTCCAACATTGATTAGCCAATACACCTTCAACTTTAACAACTTCTCTATCATGTACCTCTTCAATGGTGGAGGACCTGGTAGCGTTGGTGGTGGAGCCGGTTCAACTGATATCTTGATTTCATGGATTTACCGTTTGACAACAGGTACAGCCCCACAATACTCTATGGCGGCAGCTGTTACCTTGATTATCTCTATCATTGTCATCTCTATCTCTATGATCGCATTCAAGAAACTACACGCATTTGATATGGAGGACGTCTAAGATGAATAACTCAATCAAACTCAAACGTAGACTGACTCAAACCCTCACTTACCTCTACTTAATTGGCCTATCAATCGTGATCATCTATCCACTTTTGATTACCATTATGTCAGCCTTCAAGACTGGTAATGTCGTAGCCTTTAAACTAGATGGTAATGTCGACTTTAGTTTTGATAACTTTAAAGGGCTCTTCACCGAAACCTTGTATGGTACTTGGTACCTTAATACTTTGATTATTGCCTTTATTACAATGGCTGTACAAACTAGTATCATTGTACTTGCAGGTTACGCCTACAGTCGTTACAACTTCTTGGCTCGTAAGCAAAGTTTGGTCTTCTTCTTGATCATCCAAATGGTGCCAACTATGGCCGCTTTGACAGCCTTCTTCGTTATGGCCCTTATGTTGAACGCCCTTAACCATAGCTGGTTCCTCATCTTCCTCTACGTCGGTGGAGGTATCCCGATGAATGCTTGGCTCATGAAAGGCTACTTCGATACCGTACCAATGTCTCTAGACGAATCTGCAAAACTAGATGGTGCAGGACACTTCCGTCGCTTCTGGCAAATTGTTCTCCCACTTGTTCGCCCAATGGTGGCTGTACAAGCTCTATGGGCCTTCATGGGACCTTTCGGAGACTACATTCTCTCTAGTTTCTTGCTTCGTGAGAAAGAATACTTTACTGTTGCCGTCGGTCTCCAAACCTTCGTTAACAACGTGAAAAATATGAAGATTGCCTACTTCTCAGCAGGTGCCATCCTCATCGCCCTTCCAATCTGTATTCTCTTCTTCTTCCTACAAAAAAACTTTGTTTCAGGACTTACAAGTGGTGGCGACAAGGGATAATTTATCCCCGCCACCCTTTTTCATTTTGGAGCTTGTTTGTAAAGTTGAAAGATTAGACACAAGACCATAAATAGTAGCAAAATCCGCTTTTCAAAAAGCAATTTATCTACTAGACTTGAAATAAAGTACATTTCTCTATATAATATTACTCATATAGAAAACACTTTTAGAAAGATGCCTATGCTTCCATATCCATTCTCGTATTTTACTAGTATCTGGGGATTCCGTAAGCCCCTGTCAAAACGTTTTGGCCTAAACTGGTTTCAGCTTCTCTTTACGAGCATTTTCCTCATCAGTTTGTCTATGGTTCCGATTGCCATTCAAAACAGCTCACAGGAAACCTATCCACTGGATACCTTTATCGATAATGTCTACACTCCACTGACAGATGAAGCCATCATGGACTTGTCAGAGAATGCACAAATTGTAGATGGAAAACTGAGCTATGCTGGAACTAAAAATCAGCAAGCTTCTCTTCTGATTGGTCCAAGTCCAAGCAAAGAATTGCCAAATGACTTACAACTTCATTTTGATACTGAAGAACTCATCATCAGCAAGGAAAGTAAAGAGCTGACTCGTATTCACTACCACGCGATTCAAACGGAGAGTTTCCAGAGCAAGGAAAGTTTGACCCAGGCTATTTCTAAAGATTGGTACCAACAGAACCGTGTCTATATCAGTCTCTTTCTCGTTCTTGGTGCAAGCTTCCTCTTTGGATTGAATTTCTTCATTGTCTCTCTTGGAGCTAGTCTTCTCCTTTATATCACCAAAAAATCACGCCTCTTTTCATTTAGGACCTTTAAAGAGTGCTACCATTTTATCTTGAACTGTTTAGGATTACCAACTCTGATTACGCTTATTTTGGGACTTTTTGGCCAAAATATGACAACCCTGATCACTGTACAAAACATTCTTTTTGTTCTTTATCTGGTCACCATTTTTTACAAAACACATTTCCGTGATCCAGATTATCATAAATAGGAGATTTTTATGCCCGTTACGATTAAAGATGTGGCCAAGGCTGCAGGTGTCTCACCTTCAACCGTAACCCGCGTTATTCAAAACAAATCAACGATTAGCGATGAAACCAAAAAACGAGTTCGCAAGGCTATGAAGGAACTCAACTACCATCCCAATCTCAATGCTCGTAGCTTGGTAAGTAGCTATACTCAGGTTATCGGTCTGGTATTGCCTGACGACTCCGATGCCTTCTACCAAAATCCTTTCTTCCCATCTGTCCTACGAGGGATCGCCCAAGTCGCATCTGAGAACCACTATGCTATTCAGATTGCAACAGGGAAAGATGAGAAGGAGCGTCTCAATGCCATCTCACAAATGGTCTATGGGAAACGTGTCGATGGTTTGATTTTCCTCTACGCTCAAGAAGAAGATCCACTAGTGAAGCTCGTAGCGGAAGAACAGTTTCCTTTCCTCATCCTCGGAAAATCCCTTTCACCCTTTATCCCACTTGTCGACAATGATAATGTCCAAGCCGGTTTTGATGCAACTGAGTATTTCATCAAAAAGGGATGCAGCAGAATTGCCTTTATCGGAGGAACCAAGAAACTTTTCGTTACACAAGATCGTCTAAAAGGTTACGAATTGGCACTCAAACAACACCAACTTTCGATTGATACGAACCTGACTTACTTTGCGACCGAATTTCTAGAAGAAAAAGGTTATCAGTTCAGTAAACTCCTATTTAAGCACGATCCGCAGATTGATGCTATCATCACAACCGACAGCCTTTTAGCTGAAGGGGTTTGCGACTACATCAGTAAGCATCAGTCAAATGTTCCTGTCTTGAGTTTCGACTCTGTCAATCCACGACTCGACCTCGTAGCTTATGTCGATATCAATAGTCTGGAACTTGGGCGAACATCATTTGAAACGATTTTACAGATTATCAATGACGCAAAAAATAATAGACAGATTTGTTACCGTCAGTTGATTGCCCACAAAATTATCGAAAAATAAAAACCAGCTCCAAAGCTGGTTTTTGCATGTCTAATTATCTGTTTCTACGAATCGTCCTAGGATGTGGACATTTTCAGATACAGAGACAAAGGCTGTTGGATCAACCTGTTTCATGATGTGTTTAAAATCATTAAACTCTGCTCGTGTGATAACCGTAATCAAGACTGCTTTTCTCTCATGATTATAGGTTCCTTCTGCATCGTGGATCATGGTAGCTCCTCGGTGCAATTTTTTATGGATTTTTTCGATTACCTTTTCAGGATTACTGGTCACAATCATGGCCTGCATCCGTTTTTGCTTGGTAAAGACCGCATCTGTCACACGACTGGATACAAAAATAGTAATCATGGAGTAGAGGGCGTATTTCCAACCAAAGGTCAAACCTGCTATCAGCATGATGGTTCCATTTACCAGGAAAGAAATACTACCGACATTCTTCCCCGTTTTCTTGCGAATGGTCAGACTGACGATATCTGTACCTCCGCTAGAAATATTGTTACGGAGCGCAAAACCAATCCCCAAGCCCATGACAACACCCCCAAAAAGGGCATTGATGATGGGATCCTCTGTTAGCGTCACAACGGGCACAAACTGGATAAAAAGGGAGCTCATAGATACCGTGATAAAGGTAAAGATTGTAAACTTATGCCCAATCTGATACCAAGCCAAAATCATCAACGGAAAATTGATAGCATAAAAGGTTAGCGATATCGGAATGTAAAAACCAAACCAGTGATGACTCAAGGCAGAGATAATCTGTGCCAGACCCGTCGCACCACTAGAGTAAACGTGTCCTGGTTGAAAAAAGAAATTGACTGCTACTGCTGACAGAAAGCCATAAACCAGAGAAGCCGATACTTTCTCATCATATTTTTCCCGAGAGATACTTTGTAAAACTCGTAAGATTTTTATCTGATAAGCAAAGCGGCGCAGATAATAGCGCCACCGCTTAATTTGTTTTGCTTGTTTCATCTTCTTCTACTTGTAAGCTGAGTTCCTCTAGTTGTTTGAGAGCGACTGTTGATGGAGCTTGTGTCATTGGGTCAGTTGCCTTGTTGTTCTTAGGAAAGGCAATGACTTCACGGATATTTTCTTCTCCTGCTAAGAGCATCACAAAACGGTCAAGACCGATCGCCAAACCACCGTGTGGTGGGAAACCATAGTCCATGGCTTCAAGAAGAAAACCAAACTGGTCATTTGCTTCTTCAGCTGAGAAACCAAGAGCCTTGAACATGCGTTCTTGAAGGTCTTTTTGGTTGATACGAAGACTACCACCACCAAGCTCATAACCGTTCAAGACGATATCGTAAGCAATGGCACGAACCTTAGCCAAATCACCTTCTAATTCGTGAGCTGTTTCTTCCTGTGGAAGGGTAAACGGATGGTGGGCGCTCATGTAGCGGCCTTCTTCTTCAGACCATTCAAACATTGGCCAATCAACCACCCAAAGGAAGTTGAATTTATCGTTATCAATCAAGCCAAGCTCCTTAGCAATACGTCCACGAAGGGCACCAAGGGTTGCATTAGCCACTTCAAGCGTATCCGCCACAAAGAGAACCAAGTCCTTGTCTTCAAGGCCGAGTGCTGCAGTCAATTCTGCTTGGATACCAGTCAAGAACTTGGCAACTGGTCCGTTTAATTCTCCATCAACCACCTTGACCCAAGCAAGACCTTTAGCACCGTACTGCTTAGCTACTTCGGTCATCTTGTCGATGTCTTTACGTGAGTAGTTATCTGCAGCTCCTTTGACCACAATGGCTTTAACAGCAGGTGCTTCTGAAAAGACTTTGAAATCAACACCTTTGACCACTTCTGTCAGGTCCTGAAGCAACATGTCAAAACGAGTATCTGGCTTGTCAGAACCATAAAGAGCCATAGCATCATCATACTTCATACGGGGGAATGGAAGGGTCACTTCAATGCCTTTTGTTTCCTTTATCACGCGCGCAATCAAGCCTTCGGTGATATCTTGGATTTCTTGCTCCGTAAGGAAAGATGTTTCCAAGTCGACCTGGGTGAACTCAGGCTGACGATCACCACGCAAGTCCTCGTCACGGAAACATTTGACGATTTGGTAATAACGGTCAAAACCAGCATTCATCAAGAGCTGTTTCGTGATTTGTGGACTTTGAGGAAGAGCGTAGAAATGCCCTTTATTAACACGAGACGGCACCAAATAGTCACGCGCCCCTTCTGGCGTTGACTTAGAAAGGAATGGTGTCTCCACATCGATAAACTCCAACTCATCCAAATAATTGCGGATAGAGTGGGTCACCTTAGCACGAAGCTTAAGGTTTTCTAGCATCTCTGGACGACGAAGGTCGAGGTAACGGTAACGCAAACGTGTATCGTCATTGGCCTCAATCCCATCTTTAATCTCAAAAGGCGTTGTTTTAGCTGTATTAAGCACTGTAAGAGTTGTTACGTTCAACTCAACCGCGCCCGTTGGCAACTTATCATTGGCTTGCTCACGCGCAGCGACTTGTCCAGTCACCTCAATGACAAATTCGCTACGAAGACTTTCAGCCGTTGCCATGACCTCTGCAGATACTTTTTCAGGGTTGATAACCAACTGCATGATCCCTTCACGGTCACGAAGGTCGATAAAGATCAAACCACCCAAGTCACGACGACGGCCAACCCATCCTTTCAAGGTCATTTCTTGTCCGATGTGTTCCTCACGAACACGACCAGCATACATACTACGTTTCATGTTTTCTCTCCTCTTTTATTCTGTTACTATTTTACCATAAAAGCGCAGGCACTTCATGAAAATCAGCAGAAAAGTTTGATTGCCTTTAGAAATCAAAACGAACAGACAAAAAATCCGATGAAAACGTCATCGGATTCTCTGATTATGATTCTTAACCTTTTTTACGCTTTTCAGCAATCTCAGCTGCCTTTTTAGGTAGAACAATCTCCGTTGCATAAGCTGTCGCAAAACGCAAGACACCTGCAATAGGCGCAAAGACAACTGCTAGATAGTTGTAAAAGAAATCGCCTTTAAAGGCATAGGCAAGTGCCCCGATGATAAAGAAGAGAACGACCGCCTGTATCACTGCTAATAAAATTACTCGTTTCATGTGACCTCCTGACTCTATTATAGCATGAGTATCATCAAAAAGCCGATTAAATTATTCAAAGCGTGGAGAGAAATGCTATAAAGAAGACCTTTTCGACTCACATAAGCCAGACCCAAACTCAATCCCAGACTGGCATAAACTAAAAACTGTTGCAAAGTTCCTGGAAAATGAATCAAGGCAAAAAGCACACTCGATACGAGGAGAAACAGAGCTGTCTGTTTGCTGTTGTTCTGCTTAGGAAAGAGATAGCGCGCCAGCATCCCTCTATAGATGAGTTCTTCCGTCAGAGGAGCAAAGACCACCACCATAAAGAAACCAAAGACAGGCTGAGCCACTGTCAATTGAGATACGATTTGTTGATTGACCGACGGATCATCCGGCAAAAAGAACTGGGCTGTAATCGCCACTAGCAAAACCAGAGTTGGCAACCAAATATAACGATTAAAAACCGTCGTCTGGATGCTAACCTTTTGTGTCTGATACCATCTGTAAACTCCATAAACATAGGCCCCTGACAGGGCAACATAAAGTGGCAAGACTCCAAAGATTGAAGCCCCTAGTCCAAGAGCTGATAAAGCCATACTCTGAACTAGACCATAACCAAAGAAAAAGGATAGAACAGCTAGAAGAAACCAGCCAAGGTTTTTAAGTAAGTTCATATGAGCCTCCTATTTTCCTTTATAACTATTTTTCAATACGAAGAGATTCACTATTCCTAACACAACTACCCAAGCAAGTAACATACCGATGTTAGAAAAAGATATTTCTCCACCTTTTTTATTTAAAAGATTTGCAATAGGACCGATGAACGAGTAATCCAACACTTTTTGAACCGTATCATTTTGAAGAGCAATTATAGGTAAAAAAGAGACAATTAACATAGGAAAGATACTATAAACTTGCGCTTTAGACTGAGTATCTGATACCCCACCGATTAGAAGGTTGAGAAAAATAATACTAATCGTTGCTAGGATCAAATAGATAACATAGGCAAATAAGTAACCTGATACATCTACTTTAAGATAGATTGGGAGTAAAATCATTCCAAGCAACATAATCAACATAGGGATAACGAGCATACTGAGAGTATATTCTGTTGCTGTCACACCACTTAGAATGAGTGATTTAAGATTGCGCTTTTCCTTGTCTTCTGCCATCATAATCGATACCATAAAACCACTTCCCATACTCAAGACCATCGTCAAACTCGTAGAGAGGAGAAACATACTCAATTCTCCATTCTTATTTAAGAATTCATTTTGTAGAATAGTTATTCCAAAAGGCATCAATAGAGTCGCCAACAAAGTTGAATTACTAATAAGAACTTGTAATCTTAACCAAAGAAGGGCATTTAATTTTCTAAACATCTAACTTTTCTCCTGTCAATCTAATAAAGATTTCTTCTAAAGTCGGTTCACAAGAATGAACAGCTATTAGATTTGTCGTATTCAAATGAGGCAATTCTTCAAAAGGAATCACTTGCTCGCGCCCATCTTGATAGCGTAAACGAACCTTTTTATCCTCATGGTATTTCTGGATAATCTCTTGTGGACTGCCATACTCAATCAAGTTTCCCTTATTTAAAAGAGAGAGTCGATCGCAAAGCAAGGTTGCTTCATTCATATCGTGGGTTGTTAAAAAGATCGTTGTACCAGCCTGCTTCAGTTCCTGTAAAAGAGCATGAATCGATTTTGAAGTGGTAGGATCAAGACCACTTGTTGGCTCATCTAGAAAGAGGATTTTAGGGGCATTTAGAAGAGCACGAGCCAAGAACATTCGCTGTTTCATACCTGTAGATAGTTTTTCCGCGATAAGATTTTTAGCATCTGATAACCCAACTTGATCAAGCACTGTATCTACTCTAGAAGCTTTAAGGCCATATAACTTAGCGTAAATGAGCAGATTTTTGTAAAGACTCATCTTTTCATAAAAACCACTGCTATCACTAACAATCCCGATTTGTTCCAAATCATTTGAAGTTAGAGCTTGAGAAGACTTCCCTAGGAGAACTGTCTCCCCCTGATCTGCAGCCAACTGACCCGTCAGAACATTGATCATAGTTGTTTTACCTGAGCCTGAAGGCCCTAGGAAACCAAAGATTTCACCCTCTTGAATCTCAAAAGAAATCTGATGCAGAGCTTTCTTGCCTCCAAAACTTTTGCTTACATTTTCAACACGAATCATAGGAACTCCTTTTACTTAAAGTAACGTTTTGTTTTGCGTAGCTGGTCAATATTGATATAAAGATGGATTACAATTAGGATAAGCAAGGCAACCAGCTGGGTTTCTTGCAGGATGATTGATAGTACAAATAATAGAATGTAAAGCGCAGGGAGTATGATTTGATTCAATTTAAACAGAGTCAAATAAGCATTCTCCATTTCTGCCTGCTTCTCTCCCTCATCGTAACTGTCTAGAAATGACAAGACTTCTTTTGGAGTCGAGAAAATAGATAGTTTATACTGGCGAATGAGAAAAATTGTTCGCACACAATAATTTGCAACAGCAAAAGAAAAGAACATTAAAACAAGAGAAAAGATGAAAAGATAAACATTCTCAATTACTGGTGAAGTGACAATTACTAAACAGCAAAGCATCGCAATCATCAAAATGTTCGAAGCAACTGTTCCATAGTCCAAGAAGCGATAAGCACTCACATATGCCTTTTCATTAGCTTCTTCCTCTTCTACTGTTTGGTAAATCACGTAAGCTTCACGACCCTTTCGAAGGTAGTACACAGCTAAAGCGAGAGATATTACTCCGACAATTGCAATAAGACCGAAAGAAGTATATAAAACTTGTTCGATTTGAATCTGATTGAATAGTCCTCTTAGAGCGAGACTAAGCATTCCCAGAAAGAAACCTAAAACCCCTGCTCCAATTCCAATCCATTTATGTTTGTGTTTCATTCCTCATCCTCCTCTATACGAAATACCGACTCGACTGGTTCATTGAATATCTGTGAAATCTTCAGGGCGATTACAATGGACGGAGTGTATTCATCCCTCTCTAGCAAACTGATGGTCTGTCGGGAAACCCCTGCTAGCTTGGCTAGTTCGGTTTGATTGAGACCATCGCGAGCCCGAAGCTCTTTTAAACGATTTTTAAGTTGCATGTTACAGACCTACTTTCCGCCAAATTCAACGGTTTGGATATCCTCAATACGTTGTAGTTTAAATTTTTCTTTTCCCTTTTTATCAACACGGCGTAGCTTGACCCATTCCTCATCAACATCCACAACTTCCCAGTTGTCTGTTCCAAATAATTGTCCAACGATTGTTGGTTTTTTCCCAATCAATTCTTTTAAAATTCTTGACATTTCTATATTTCCTTTCTCTTTTTGCTCAATTCTTTTGATTTTATTCTCTAATTTCTTGACCTTCTGGGAATGGTATATATAATACATAATCACAAGAGGTACAAATCCTAATGCCCACATAATCGTTCTTTTCTCCTTTTCTCTTAACTTGCTTATATTGTAACACATCTTTTTCTTTTTGACAAGCATGTTTGTCAAAAAGTTTATGATTTTTGTCATTTTGCAAAAGAAAAAGGTCAGGAATAAGATCCTGACCAGTTTATCTGTCATTAAAAACCCAATTTTTCAAAGATTTCTGAGAAGTTTTGGCTGATTGCCTCAAGTGACACTTGCACTTCTTCTCGTGTTTGATTGTTCTTAACCGTCACTTGTCCGCTTTCGACTTCGCTTTCTCCTAGGGTGATGAGGGTCTTAGCCGCAAAGACATCGGCTGACTTAAACTGAGCTTTGAGTTTACGGTTGAGGTAATCACGTTCTGCTTTGAAACCTTGTTGGCGAAGGGCTTGTACCAATTCCAAGGCCTTAACATTTGCGCCTTCACCCAAGACTGCGATATAGACATCTAGGGCGTTTTCGATAGGAAGGGCCACTCCTTGCTTTTCAAGGATGAGAAGCAGGCGCTCCACACCAAGACCAAATCCAAATCCAGCAGTCTCAGGGCCACCAAAGTAGGCCACCAAACCATCGTAGCGACCACCCGCACAGACTGTCAATTCATTGCCCTCGATCTCAGTGATAAACTCGAAAATGGTGTGGTTGTAGTAGTCCAGACCACGCACCATATTAGTATCGATGATATAGTCTACTCCAAGATTTTCCAACATCTGACGAACAGCATCAAAATGAGCTTGGCTTTCTGCATCAAGGAAGTCCAAGATAGAAGGTGCATTCTCTACTGCCACCTTGTCTTCTTTTTCCTTAGAGTCCAAGACACGGAGAGGATTTTCCTCCAAACGACGCTGGCTATCCTTCGACAAGGTCTCCTTGAGCGGTGTCAAATAGTCGATCAAGGCTTGACGGTAAGCCGCACGGCTCTCAGGATTTCCAAGAGTGTTAAGATGCAGTTTGACACCTTGAATGCCAATTTCTTTCAAGAAATGAGCTGCCATAGCGATTGTTTCCACATCGGTAGCTGGATTGCTAGAGCCAAAGCACTCGACACCAATCTGGTGAAACTGGCGCAAACGACCTGCCTGTGGACGCTCATAACGGAACATTGGGCCCATGTAATAGAACTTACTTGGCTTTTGCACTTCTGGTGCGAAGAGTTTATTTTCCACATAAGAGCGGACAACGGGCGCAGTTCCTTCTGGACGAAGGGTGATATGACGATCACCCTTGTCATAGAAATCGTACATTTCCTTGGTTACGATATCCGTTGTATCTCCGACAGAGCGACTGATGACCTCGTAATGCTCAAAAATAGGCGTGCGCACTTCCGCATAGTTATAGCGCTTGAAAATTTCACGGGCAAAGCCCTCAACATACTGCCACTTGGCAGACTCAGCAGGTAAAATATCCTGCGTTCCTTTTGGCTTTTGTAATTTCATAGGGAATCCTCTTTAAACTTAATAGTCTTATTTTACCATAAATAGAGGGATTAAAACAGTGAGAGTAGAAAATCTCAAGAGAGTCTTTTCAGATAATTCATCAAAAACTTGCCAAATTGTCAGAATTATGAGAAAATAGAGGATATTTATCAGGTGGAGGGACTGTTATGAGAGACGATATCAAAATCAATGACCGCGCTTTGGCCTTACAAGACCAAATTATCGAAAAACTAGAGACGGTTTTTGATACAGATGTGGAATTGGATGTGTACAATCTAGGGCTGATTTATGAAATTAATCTGGATGAAACAGGTCTCTGCAAGATTGTCATGACCTTCACTGACACTGCCTGCGATTGCGCCGAAAGCCTACCTATCGAAATCGTGGCAGGTCTGAAACAAGTCGAGGGTATCGAAGATGTCAAGGTTGAAGTTACCTGGTCGCCTGCCTGGAAGATCACACGAATCAGTCGCTACGGCCGTATCGCCCTTGGACTGCCACCTCGTTAATACTCTTCAAAAATCAAATTCAAACCACGTCAGCTTTATCTCCAACCTCAAAGCTGTGCTTTGAGCAACCTGCGCCTAGCTTTCTAGTTTGCTCTTTGATTTTTATTGAGTATAAGCAGGCAAATCACTTTTGAAGATGAAAAGAAGCAAGCCGAAAATGGCTTGCTTTTTGAGTTTATTTTTTACCTGACTTATCCATATTCCAGAAGTCTGTCACGGCTCCACGAGAAGCGGATGATACGATATGGGCATATTTACCGAGAACACCACGGCTGTAAAGTGGTGGCAAGGTTGTTTCTGCCTTGCGTTTTTCAAGTTCTTCTTCAGATACTGCCATGGAAATTTCTTTGGTATCTTGGTCAACCGTAACGATATCGCCTGTACGGAGGTAGGCAATCGGTCCACCATCCTGAGCTTCAGGGGCGATATGTCCAACAACCAGACCATAAGTACCACCAGAGAAGCGTCCGTCTGTCAAGAGGGCAACCTTGTCTCCTTGACCTTTACCAACGATCATGGATGAAAGTGACAGCATCTCAGGCATACCTGGACCACCCTTCGGTCCAACAAAACGGACAACGACTACATCGCCATCAACGATTTCGTCTGTCAGAACTGCCTGAATAGCATCTTCTTCTGAGTCAAAGACCTTAGCAGGTCCAACGTGGCGACGCACTTTAACACCTGATACTTTAGCAACCGCGCCGTCAGGGGCAAGGTTCCCGTTCAAGATGATAAGCGGACCGTCTGCACGTTTTGGATTTTCAAGTGGCATGATGACTTTTTGACCTGGTGTAAGGTCTGCAAAGTCAGCCAAGTTTTCAGCGACTGTCTTACCAGTACATGTAATGCGGTCGCCATGAAGGAAACCATTTGCCAGCAAGTACTTCATAACCGCAGGTACTCCACCGACTTCGTAGAGGTCTTGGAAGACATACTGACCAGATGGTTTCAAGTCGGCCAAGTGAGGCACGCGTTCTTGGATCGTATTGAAGTCCTCAAGTGACAAGTCAACATTAGCCGCATGGGCAATGGCAAGCAAGTGAAGAGTGGCATTTGTAGAACCACCGAGAGCCATGGTTACAGTGATGGCATCTTCAAAGGCTTCACGAGTCAAGATATCTGATGGTTTGAGACCAAGCTCCAGCATCTTGACAACAGCGCGTCCAGCTGCTTCGATATCTTCTTTCTTGTCAGCTGATTCAGCTGGGTGAGATGAAGATCCTGGCAAACTCATCCCTAGAACTTCGATAGCAGTAGCCATGGTGTTGGCTGTATACATACCACCACAACCACCAGGGCCAGGGCAGGCGTTACACTCGAGATGTTTGACGTCTTCAGCCGTCATATCACCGTGGTTCCATTTACCGATTCCTTCAAATACAGAAACCAAGTCGATGTCTTTACCATCAAGATTTCCCGGTGCAATAGTCCCACCATAGGCGAAAATAGCTGGAATATCCATGTTGGCAATAGCAATCATAGAACCAGGCATGTTCTTGTCACAACCACCGATGGCTACAAAGGCATCTACGTTGTGGCCCCCCATAGCAGCTTCGATAGAATCCGCAATGATGTCACGAGATGTTAGAGAGAAGCGCATACCAGGCGTTCCCATGGCAATCCCGTCCGCTACGGTAATGGTACCAAACTGAACAGGCCAAGCACCTGCAGATTTGACACCTTCTTTCGCCAATTTCCCGAAATCATGCAAGTGAATGTTACATGGTGTATTTTCCGCCCAAGTCGAAATCACTCCCACAATCGGTGTTTCAAAGTCCTTATCTGTCATACCAGTCGCACGCAGCATGGCACGGTTTGGTGATTTAACCATGCTGTCATAAATGCTACTGCGGTGACGTTTATCTAATTCAGTCATCTTATCCCTCCCATTTCAGTTTTTACTATTATAGCACAATTTTCGCATGAAGAACAGAATAAAATTCTTGAATTTTCAGAAAATTCCGATCAACAACTTCTAATTTTTTCATCTTTTTTTGTCAAGTAACTTTACTTTACAAAAAAAATGTGTTATCCTAGTATGGTTGATGAAAATCAGTAGATTGAATCGAATATAAATACCTAAAGGAGAAATCAAAATGGCAGTACCTGCACGTCGCACGTCAAAAGCGAAGAAAAACAAACGTCGTACACACTACAAAGTAACAGCTCCATCTGTAAACTTTGACGAAACTACTGGAGATTACTCACGTTCTCACCGCGTATCACTTAAAGGATACTACAAAGGACGTAAGATCGCTAAAGCTGCATCAGCTGAATAATAGAAGGGAGATACCATGCGCGTAAATATCACACTTGAACACAAAGAATCTGGTGAACGCTTGTACCTTACTTCTAAAAACAAACGTAACACTCCAGACCGTCTTCAATTGAAGAAATACTCACCAAAACTTCGCAAACACGTTGTGTTTACAGAGGTTAAATAGTGGGTCATTACGTTTCAGTAGAAACGAAAAAGCCTTGATTTAACGCGATTCTTGAATTTTCAAAATTCAATGTATTGCAATAAAAATCAACCGAATGACTACATTTTTTGTGAAATAACTTAGATGTTCGGATATATAGAAAACGCTCTAGTCATATTGTCTAGAGCGTTTTTGTGTTGTTTAAGAAAAATAGATAGTGGTTTTGGATAACTACACATTTCAGATTTTAAAAAAAATGTTAAAATAGTAAAGAGTACAAACCATATTAGAATTTTAGTAGAAAGGTATCCAAAAATGGGAAATATTGATCTAAATGATATAAATGTTGAAGACTTTACCATAGTTGAAAAAAAACTATACTTTAGAGATCAACTAGTGCTTGAAGAAGGGACTTATCCTTTTGATAAATTAGAATTTATGACGCAGATTGGTGAAGGCGCAAATGGAAAAGCGTACAAGGTGTTTCATAAAATCTTACAGATTGAGCAAGTAATAAAAATCTCTAAATCGGATTATCAAAAAGCCTTGCTTGAAGCAATCAAAAACTCATCTACTGAATTAAGTGATGTAATTGCAGTGGTATCAGATGCTGGGATTCTAAGTTATCCTGAAAACACGAGTTACTCAGTTATGTCTATAGTGAATAATTCTATATCGTTAAAGGAATGGATTGATTGTCGAGATAAATTACTAGAATTTTGCGGAGATTATCTCAGAGAATCACCTTTCAAATCATCTTCGGAGTATTCTAGTTTAATTGTCCAAGCGAGTTTAAATCTTATTATTTGTTTATTAAATAGTTATTCAAAATTTGTTCAAAACAGTACTATTCATGGAGATTTAAATCCTCATAATATCCTTGTAAGAGACAGTTTTTTTAGTGCAGAATTACAACAAAGATTGGTGGAGTATTTTGAATATACAAAGGAAGAAAGAAATTCGTTAGGGATCCTGGACTCCCCAATTAATAGTATTATAAGCAGTCTTAATTCTATTCGGAGTAAAATTTCACCAGGTACAGTAAGCTCTAGTATCTACGATGTAAAATTTATCGATTTAGGAACGAGTCAGCTAGAAACAACTACTAGAGAATTAGGTGAACAAAGAGATGTACTTTTTATACTTGATAGTACAAGAAAACTTCTAAAACCTTACTTTACTGGAACATCTTTATTGCGATTTATTAATTTAGAGAATGTTAATGGAGAGTTATTGCTTTCATTTGATTATCCAGATTTTGATGAGATGTTATCGAATGATTTGGAAGGGAAGTATGGTATTTCAAATGCAGTTCATAATGGTAGATTGACTGAAGATGCTATTAAACAATTGGAAGGTATGACAGATATTTCTAATAAAATCGGCCTTCATCCTATAGGAAAATGTGGTTTTATATTTTATCCAAGAAGCAAATTGTTTGGGTATTTAGCCAATGAATTGCTATCTCCGTATCCTATTTTTGTAGATAATGAAGCATATGATGAAGCATACGATTTTTCTTGGGATGTCGATCCTCTTTATGAGTATATTCAAAAATACAATTATCAGGGGAATGCCCCGTCATCTATGGTTGCTGGAGATATATTGAGATTGGTAGCATTACTTGTTATTTTACTAGGTTACATACATCAAGATAATGGAGTTACAAAAAGTGAAACAAATGTAATTAATGAATTAAATAGTCTAATTTCGGCCCCTCTGATAGACGAACTAGTTAAAGTTGATATCCGTAATTTAGATAACTCTATTTTTGATGCTAAATTTATAGAAACATGGGAAAAGTTAATGGTTTCACAAAACAAATACTTATCATTAGGAGTTTTGATACGGTGGGAAGAATTGTGGGAATACCTTGAAGGTGTCTTTAGTAGTGAAGATGGAGTATCTGATAAGATATTTAGATCTATTAAATTACAAGGAGAGGAGTTCCTATTTAATAATCAATAAGTTTGAAAAGTGTTTGATTATCAACATAAATTTATATTAGCGATTTTAGTTTCCGATTATATGTTCTTGTTGTTTTGTTGAAAATCGAATAGTGAAATTTTTTATATAGAGCCTATAGAAGTTTCTTGTGGGAAAAGTAAAGATGGATAACAACTATTATATAAAAAGGTTATAAATGTGTGAATTCTATCACAGTTTTTTATAGTAATGAACTTCCATATTAGTTAATTTTTATATTTTGAAGACAATTTATCTTATAGAAAAGGAATATTATAATTATTTTATTAATTCAACTTACCATAAGAAAGAAGCGAAAGTATTTGATTCGCGCTGACTTTATAGTTACTCGATAGGTATTTTTGGTATATAGAAATCGATTATCGTATCAATGAAGTCCTAGCTCTTAGCTGGTCTGATATTGACTTAGATAATGCCATTGTGCATATCACAAAAACACTAAACTATAGTCAAGAACTCAATAGTCCTAAATCACAATCTAGCTATCGTGATATCGATATAGATCAAGCAACTGTTAGTATGCTGAAACAGTACAAACATAGACAAGTACAAGAAGCTTGGCAACTTGGACGTACTGAAACGGTGGTCTTTTCTGACTTCATACATGAGTACCCCAATAATCGAACCTTACAAACCAGATTAAGAACCCACTTTAAACGTGCTAACGTTCCTAACATTGGCTTTCACGGTTTTCGTCATACCCACGCTAGTCTCTTGCTAAACTCTGGAATACCATATAAAGAATTACAACACCGTCTAGGTCATTCTACATTAGCTATGACTATGGACACTTACAGTCATCTCTCCAAAGAAAAAGCAAAAACAGCTTTCTCATTTTATGAGAAAGCTGTTAGTTCTTTGTGAAGGGGGACAAAAAGAGGGACAAACCCAGAAATCAACGTTTTAAGACAAAGCAAAAAGCCCACTGTTGTAGGCTTCTTACAATATAAAGTCTTATCTTAAAGCATTTTGTTGTAGAATTCAACGACAAGTGCTTCGTTGATTTCTGGGTTGATTTCGTCGCGTTCTGGCAAGCGAGTCAATGAACCTTCCAATTTTTCAGCGTCGAATGATACGAATGCTGGACGTCCAAGAGTAGCTTCTACTGCTTCAAGGATTGCTGGAACTTTCAATGATTTTTCACGAACTGAGATCACTTGACCTGGAGTTACGCGGTATGATGGGATATCAACGCGTTTTCCGTCAACAAGGATGTGACCGTGGTTTACGAATTGACGAGCTTGACGACGAGTAGTCGCAAGACCAAGACGGTAAACAACGTTATCCAAACGACGTTCCAAAAGAAGCATGAAGTTGAAACCTAGGATTCCGCCTTTGATTTTTGTAGCTTGTACGAACAAGTTACGGAATTGTTTTTCACCTACACCGTAAGTGAAACGAAGTTTTTGTTTTTCAGCCAATTGCAAACCGTATTCTGACAATTTAGAACGGTTGTTTGGTCCGTGTTGTCCTGGTACGTAGTTACGACGTGCCAATTCTTTACCTGTACCTGTAAGTGAAAGGCCAAGGCGACGAGCTTGTTTCCAAGATGGTCCTGTATAACGTGACATGTGTATGTCCTCCTGATATAAATAATATTTCGGTGGAAATAGTCACTTAGAAAGCCCTGATTCGTGCAGATGCCCTTCGCCTAAACAGCCAAGGTTACTTGTCATAAGACACCTGTTGACGAGCTTCATGCTTTCCTGCTGCTATTTCACACAAAGGCTATTGTACCATGAAAAGCTAGATTTGTAAAGGGATTTTACGGCTTTATTTCAAATTGAGGCTGAATGTAAACTTGCTTCCTAAGCCATACTGACTTTCTGCTGTGATTTCGCCACCAAGCTGATGGGCTAGTTCGCGTGCAATCGCAAGTCCTAATCCATGTCCACCCGTCTTCATATTGCGCGAAGTTTCCACACGATAAAGTCGTTTAAAGATCTTTTCCAAATCCTCAGGAAGGATCCCCTGACCCTCGTCTTTCACACTGATTGTCAGCTCTTGTTCTGTTAATTGGGCAAGAACCTCGATTCTGGTTCCTGGTTCTGAATATTTAAAGGCATTGTTTAACAAATTGACCAGAATGCGAGAAAGTTTGTCAGAATGGCTCTTGATTTTCGCCGACTCAGGTGACACTTGAATGTAAACATCTCGCTCCTCTTGTTCAATCTGGAGTTGAAATTCACTCATTGACTCAATCAGCAACTGATCTAAAAAGACCTCTTCGACTTCTTCATCAGCAGTATCTTGAGGTTGGGTGTTAAGAGTCAGAACATCCAATTCCTCCACTAGCTTGTTTAGACGCTCGGTTTGTCGACCAATCGTGGTTAAGTAGTGGAGCCGTTCCTCTTCCTTAATCACTCCATCTAGAATTCCCTCCACAGTAACCTGAATGGAGGTAATAGGAGTTTTAATATCGTGAGAGAGCTGCGCAATCATCATTCTCTTTTCTTGCTCGCTCTCATCAAGTGATTGAAAGGTAGCCTGCAAATTGTGGGACATGTCATTAAAAGCCTGGCCCAGCTCTTGAAATTCTAATGGGCCTTTGGTTTCGATTTCTGTACTGAAATCCTTGCTGGCTATATCCTGAGCTTGTTTTTTCAAATATTTCAGAGAAGAGAACACAGGTGACAAAAGAAAGATGCTCACTGCAGCGCCAATAAAACTAGCAATCAAGGTCATTCCAACTAGAAAGTAAACTTCGCTTTTCTCGATCAACATTCGTTGGACTGCCCAGAAAACGACCAAAATCGTTAGTAGAGTCGACACTAGATACCCCACTAAAATATAGTTTTTTAATTTCATTTTCTACCTCTTGGTCTTTCCATCTTATAGCCCAAACCCCAGACAGTTTTGATAGCAGGAGCATTTGAATTTGTATACTTGGTCAACTCTTGCCTCAAAGCATGGATATGAACATTGAGTGTATTGGTATCATCCACATAGTCCTCTTGCCATACCTTCTCGTAAAGTTCCGTCTTTGAAAAGACTCTCTCAGGATTGCTGGCTAATATCCATAGAAGTTCAAAGGATTTTACTGTCAATTCCAAAGGTTGATCCCCAATGCGAACTTCATGAGTCACATGGTTGATTACCAAGTCACCAAACTCGATCTGTTCTGTCTCTCCTCCACGGCTAAGGCGACGCAAGATATTATTCACTCTTAAAACCAATTCGCGTGGGCTAAAGGGTTTGACTATAAAATCATCTGCCCCCAAACTTAATCCATAAATCTTATCCTGTTCGCTTGTCTTAGCAGTTGTAAAGAGGAAGGGTTGATCCGGAGCGATATACTGAACTTCACTGATAAAATCATAACCGTCCATATTGGGCATCATGATATCTGTGATAATGAGGTCGATAGATTTTTTTCTGAAAAGCTCTAATCCCTCCTTACCATCATGGGCGACCAAAACATCGTAACCTGCCTGTATAAGATAGCGGTTTTGAATATCTAGAATATCTATCTCATCATCAACCAGCAAAATTGTCTTTTTCATCTGACACTCCTTCGATAAAAACAGTGTTATACTTGCTTTAGTATAACACTATTTTCTCTAATGTTTAAGTGATTTGAATCTTAATCTTCTCGTTTGCTTGTCAAACCCAAAAGTCCAACAAGACCTGCCAAGGCTAGACCAAAGATACCAAGGCCAGCTGTAGCTGTTTTAGCTTCCCCAGTATTTGGTAGCATCGCTTTATCATCTTTTTTCATCATATTAGCCATTGGGCTAGAAGCTGGTTGATCGACCTTCACATCTGACATATGGTGATTTGTACCCATCATACCCTCAGTCGTACCTGTAGAGCCTGTTTCAGAAGGCTTCGTATTCATCTGATCTTGTTGAGATGGTATTGTCGCCATTTCTTTTCCACGAAGTCGAATCGTTACTTGACGAGTAGCAATCAGATTGGTCAAATCAGGTTTGCCATCTTTAGATCCATAGACTTTAACAGTAGCTAGATATGTATGGGTTCCGTTAGCTCGAAGTTGCTCAAGCAAGGCCTGACCATCTTTGCCAACCGTATTGCCATTCAAATCCACTTCGTAGAAATATTGACCTTTAGCCAAGCCTTCAAGCGGCAATAGAGCGGGATTTTTAGCCGTTCCATTGTCTGACCATGGGGCTTTATCTGAGGCTTTTAACAAGAGGCGAGTCAACATGCCATCTCCACCAAAAGCTTCATATGGAATAACTTGGTTGACACCGGCCAAGAAAGGTCCAGGAACCTTAGCCTTATCAAGGTAGCTAGCTGGAACATCAATCATGTCTTTGACATTGTTAACAACAGAGTCTTTAACCTGAGTCGGTGTGGTCGAACCATTCAAATTAACAGTCAAATCTTTCGTTGCTACGAGATTGGTTAAGTCAGGCTTGCCGTCTTTCGCACCGTACACTTTGATAGTAGCTTTATAGCTTTGTGTACCATTTTGTTTCAAGAGGTCAAGTAGTTCCTTGTCAGATTTTCCTTGGGTGCCTGCCAAGTCTACTTCGTAGAAGTAAAGGCCTTTGCCCAATTTCTCTACTGGTGGGAGAGCAGGATTTTTAGCTGAGCCGTTGTCTGACCATGGAGCCTTATCAGATGCTTTCAAGATCAGGCGAGTCAACATGCCGTCACCAGCGAATAATTCGTATGGAATGACTTGGTTGACACCAGCTGTAAATGGACCTGGGAAATTGGCTTTGTCAAGGTAGCTAGCTGGAACATCTACTGTATCTTTGGTGTTGTCAGCCACACCTTTTTGCACTTCAGCTGGGGTGGTCAAACCATTCAAATTAACAGTCAAATCTTTAGTCGCTACCAGATTAGTTAAGTCAGGCTTGCCGTCTTTTGCACCGTACACTTTGATGGTTGCCTTATAGCTTTGTGTACCATTTTGTTTCAAGAGGTCAAGAAGCTCTTTATCAGATTTGCCTTGGGTGCCAGCCAAGTCTACTTCATAGAAGTAAAGGCCTTTGCCCAATTTCTCTACTGGTGGGAGAGCAGGATTTTTAGCTGTTCCGTTGTCTGACCATGGAGCCTTATCAGAGGCTTTCAAGATCAGGCGAGTCAACATGCCGTCTCCAGCGAAGAATTCGTATGGAATGACTTGGTTGACACCAGCTGTAAATGGTCCTGGGAAATTGGCTTTGTCAAGGTAGCTAGCCGGAACATCTACTGTATCTTTGGTGTTGTCAGCCACACCTTTTTGGACTTCAGCTGGAGTGGTCAAACCATTCAAATTAACATCCAAATCCTTAGTCGCTACCAGATTAGTTAAGTCAGGCTTGCCGTCTTTCGCACCGTACACCTTGATGGTAGCCTTATAGCTTTGCGTACCATTTTGTTTCAAGAGATCAAGCAACTCTTTATCTGATTTTCCTTGGGTGCCTGCCAAATCCACTTCATAGAAGTAAAGGCCTTTGCCCAATTTCTCTACTGGTGGGAGAGCTGGATTTTTAGCCGTTCCATTGTCTGACCATGGAGCCTTATCGGATGCTTTCAAGATCAGGCGAGTCAACATGCCGTCACCAGCGAAGAATTCATATGGAATGACTTGATTGACACCAGCTGTGAAGGGACCTGGGAAATTAGCTTTGTCAAGGTAGCTAGCTGGGACATCTACTGTATCTTTGGTGTTGTCAGCCACACCTTTTTGAACTTCTGCTGGAGTGGTCGCTGGTTGCGCTTCACTTGCTTCACGGTCTTGTCCAGAAACTGTAGACGCAGGACTTTCCACAGGTTTAACTGCATCTTCTGTTTGTTTCTTAGAGTCAGGTTGTGCTTGCACTTCTTCTTTTGGTGCTACCACTGGCTCTTTAGCAGTTGCGTCCACTTTTTCTGAAGAGCTTGTCGTATCCAAACTTGCTTTAGGTGTTGGAACAGACTGTTCTGAAGGAAGAGCTACATCGACTGCTTTTTTGAGAACCTCTGCTGGTAAGTCGCTCTTTTCACTCACCGAAGCAGCGTCTGGCACGACTTGGGCAGGAGTCGGATTGACGACATCAGCACGTGCAGAACTTGGTTGACCGACTAGGACAAAGAAGCCGCTAGCCACAACAACTGAAGCAACACCGACACTGAGACGGCGAATTGACCAACGAGTATATCTCTGATTTGGATTGAATTTCATAGGATTCTCCTTAGAGTTTTCTTTTTTTTGATGACTCTAGTATAATCTCCTAAAATTAAAAAGGATTAAGAAAAAGTTAAAATTTTTCTTAAATCCCTCTTATAAAATACTTATATTGACTCGTTAATCATTTGGAAAGAGAGTAGTCCTTCCTCCCCTACTCACTCAGTTCAGCTAGGGTGTCCAGATGTTGGTTATTAATGACGGCCATGATGTAGGCGTCTGCCTGCAAGAGGTCATTGGGTCCGAATTGGACATCCAGAGGAGCATTTTCGTAGGCACGAAAGCCAAGTACGTTGAGGTTGTATCGCCCACGTAAATCTAGCTGACTGAGGCTTTTACCTACCCACGATTGAGGGATTTTCATCTCGACAATCGATACATTCTTATCCAGCTGAAAGACGTCTACGCTGTTATGAAAGAGGATGGTCTGTGCCAATGAGCGCCCCATTTCAAACTCTGGTGAGATGACTGCGTCTGCGCCAATTTTTTCTAGAACCTTTTTAGCTGTATGACTTTTGACCTTGGCAATAACAGTCGGCACTCCTAGACTCTTGCAGTGCATAACCGCGAGAACACTGGACTCCAGATTTTCACCCGTTGCGACAACTACGGTATCACAGGTGTCAATCCCCGCTGATAGAAGGAGTTCTTCATCCGTGATATCTCCAACTACCCCACGCGCCAGCACAGGTTCAAATTGATTAATGCGTTCCTCATGGTCATCAATAGCAATGATATTCATGTCATGCTTGGCTAGGGCAGCCAAAACACTGCTCCCAAAAATTCCCAAGCCTAAAATTCCAATTGTCCTATCTGACATCGTTCTTCCTTTCTTATCCGATAGTGATATCTGCTTTCATATAGTGAATCGTATCTTTCTTGTCTGGCTGGTATTCCGCTACACTGACCAGTAGTGTCAAGGGACCAATACGGCCGATAAACATCAGCAACATAACGATGCTGAGGGCTATCTTGCCTAGCTCTGGTGTTAAATTTGCCGTCACCCCAACTGTCGCAAGGGCTGAAATGGTCTCAAACATGAGGTAGATAAAGCGCGGATTTCCCTCTGCTGTCATCCCTAGTAGAATCAAGCCCAGCAAGAATGTTAACAAGAAGATAATAAAGACACTGAAAGATTTTTGCACGGTTCGGGGTTCAATGGTCCTCCGAGCCACATTGGCATGAGGCAAGCCCAATAGTTCGCTACGGGCAAAGACCAACAAGACAAAGAAGGTCGTAATCTTGAGCCCCCCTGCTGTCCCTCCAGGCGCCCCTCCCAGAAACATCTGTAAGATATAGATGAACAAGGTCACCGATCGAGCCTGGGTGTAGTCAATGGAAGCAAAGCCTGCCGTTCTCATGCTAACGGTCTGGAAGAAACTAACCAGCAATTTCTCTGGAGCGCTAAGATTTCCAATCGTTCCAGGATTGTTCCACTCGATGAACAAAGTCGATACGGTTCCAAAGAGCAGAATTCCCGCCGTTAAAAAGAGAACCAACTTGGTATGGAAACGAAGACGACGTTTTTTCTTCTTCCCAATCTGGGTCGCTAGGTCAAACCAAACCATAAATCCTAGGCCACCAGTGATAATCAAACCTGCAATCACTAGATTGATCAAGGGGTCCGTTTGAAAGGCTAGCAAACTCGTACTTCCAAAATTATCAAATCCAGCATTACAGAAAGCTGAAACAGCCAAAAAGACTGAGGTTAACACCCCTCGTCCCCAGCCAAATTCAGGAATGAAGCGAAAACTCAGGAGAAAGGCACCAATCCCTTCCACTAGAAAAGTCGTCAGAAAGATCGAGCGAATAAAGTCCTTTAAGGACTGGGTTTCTCCATAACTGAAACTTTCTTGAATGGTCTCCCGGCCACGAAGACTGAGCTTTTGCTTGCCTTGGATGTAAAAGATTCCGATAAAGGTCATAAGCCCCAAACCGCCAATCTGGATTAAGAGCATACAGATTAGCTGTCCCCAGATATTATAAGTAGAGGCCACTGGCAGGGTGAAGAGCCCTGTCACACAGACCATGGATACCGTTGTAAAGAGATGGTCAAAGTAGGTCGCTTGTGACGTAGCTGCCTGCACAAAGGGGAGACTTAAAAGAAGAGAGCCCAAGAAGATTACTAGGGCAAAACTTAAAAAGATGCGACGGGCTGGCGATAAACGAGACAGCGTCGTCTTGATTTTTTCCAAAAAAGATTTGAATAACATAGCTACATTCTACCATAAAAATAGTCAGAACACTCACATGTGGTGCACAATAGCAAGACAGAGTTCAAGCGCCTTATCAAAAGCTTCCGAACCCCAGTCACGACTGTCGTAGTTATCCAGATCCGCCAAGGAATCTGCGGTAAAGAGCAACTCTCCCCAGGCAACCCCACGTAGCTGAGCTACTGCCGCAAGAGCTGAGCACTCCATCTCCACAACAGCACAGCCTTCTTCCTTACGATAAGCAACCTTTTCAGCCGTCTCTCGGTAAAAACCATCTGTCGTCCAGGTCATAACCTCCTCATAAGGAATGCCTCTTTGCTCCAAGACTTGCTCAATAGCAGAGATAGCCTCAATCTGCATCTCCATATAACGAGAAGGCGCTACATAGTGGTAGCTAGTCCCCTCATCTCGCAAAGCGCGAACGGGGATGAGAAAGGCATTTTCCTCTATATCGGTTAGGACGCCACAGGTTCCAGTGGAAATGATTTGCTCCACACCATAGCCAATCAACCAATCCATAAACTGAGCCGCTGGGGCAGAGCCCACGGGCGCCTGAGCCAGACAGATCTCCTCGCCCTTGTAGTCGAGGACGTAGACTGGATAAGTCTTGGTGGCCGAAACGAACTCACCAACACAATCCGCCCCTACTTCCTGAGCGTAGCGGTCAATCTCTTCCTCCAAAAACGCATAGATACACTTCTTTGGCAACTTTAAGTCCAATCCCTCATGTGTTGGCATAAGGACCGCCTGGTGATTGTCATCAAACTCTAAAATGGGAATTGCATGCTTCTGAATCATAGCCCACCTCCTGTAATTTTGTACTATTGTATCAAAAGCTGACGGAGTGTCAAGGAGTTCTCTTTACATTTCCTCTAGTAACAACACAAAAATCTCCCTTCTCTTTCGTACTGACCCCAAAAGTTAGATTTTTTCTGTCTAACTTTTGGGGGGCAGTTCATTCGAGAAAGGAGATTCTTTTTTATCCTTGTCCGCCAGGGGCTGGACCGCCCCCTTGAGGGCCTCCATTTGGTCCACCGCCTCCAGGCATAGAGTTGACGATTTCCGTTTGTTTTTCGCCGTTGAGATAGATATCCCCGCCTGTGTAGGTCGCTGTTCCATCAAAGTCAAAACCTGTTTGACCAATCATTTTAATGGTTCCGCCTGTAACCGTGACATCCCCGTTTGAGTCGATTGGGTCTGTATCCCCTTGACCGACTTCTACTGTCAGGTTCCCGCCGTTCATGGTGAAGAAGATTTCACTCTGTTGGGCTTTTTTGTTGGCTGCATTAACCCCATCATCTGTCGAATAGATGCTAATGTCTCCACCGTTGATAGTGATGGATTTACCTTCAAGTCCTTCTGTTGAATTCTTGACGGTATAGGTACCACTATCAATGACGAGGGCTCCAGAAGCGTGGATGCCATCATCTCCTGCTGTAACGGTGATGTTGTTGTTGGATAGGTACATGGTTCCGACTGAAGTATCCTCGTCATTGTCCACCTTGACCCCATCTTCTTTGGCGTCGATAGTCATGGTCGTACCAGTGATGTTGAGTTCATCATTAACATTAAAGGCATCGCCAACTGCTGTGATGTTATAGGTTCCGCCCGTGATGTGGAGAGTGTCATTAGCCTTGATACCGTTGTTCTTCTTGCCATCTACATTGAGAGTGCCTTTCCCGTTGATGGTCAAATCCACCTTAGAAAAGAGAGCTGCGTCTGCTTTTTCGTCGTTGTTAGATCTTGAGTCAGAGAGACTGTTGGTGGTTCCCTCTGCTAAAGTCAAGTAGACATGGCCAGCTGATGTCGCAGATATCGCTGCATTAGTATTGGTCATAGTCGCACCTTTTAGGACTAGGTGAACATCTGCAGACTTATCTGCCTCGACCTTTATTTGCACTCCGTCAGACTGACCTGAAATCACATAGGTTCCAGATTTTGTGATGGTCACTGTTGATCCAGAGACTGTCACCCCATCTCCAGAGACGTTTGCAGATGAGCCAGATAGCTCAATCTTAGAAGCTGTGCTTTCATCATAAGAAGTATCATAGTCCTTCTCTGTAAAATAGGAAGATTGGTTTGTCTTTGTTGAAGTTGTTGTGGCACTATTTGTCGTTTCATTGGTATTGGATGTAGTTGTTGACTGGGCACATGCTGCCATCAGCACCACTGCCGTTAAACTCGTTGCGAGCAGGGTCCATTTTTTTGATTTCATACCTTTTTCCTCTCCTTCGTATGATATAGCTAGACAGTCTACCGAAGATTTCTGAAACGAAACTAAAACTTTTCTGAAAGTTTCCTTAAATTTAGTTTGGATTAGATTTCGCTTAGTAATTTTTTAGAAAGGACTGCTAAAAACAATTTTTGAACGCTAGACTACCTTTAATAGGGGTTTTAAACCAAGATTCCCCAGTGCGATGTCTCCTTGACCAAGAAAGCCAAAAAGAAGAAAAATTTATAAGACTAAAGCTCATAAAAAGAACAGCCGAGGCTGTTCTTTTTAGTTTTCTTTCACAGGGATTTCCTTAATCACGCGCGCGGGATTACCAGCTAGAACAACATTGTCTCCAAAGGACTTGGTGATCACGGCCCCCGCTCCTGCAACTACGTTATTTCCTAGTGTCACTCCAGGAAGGACAATGACACCACCTCCAGCCCAGAAATTGTCTCCGATGGTGATGGGCTTGCCGTATTCGACCCCTGAATTGCGTTCATGCGGATCCAGTGGATGGAGTGGAGTTAAAAACTGACAGTTGGGGCCAAGCATGGCGTTGTTCCCGATGCGAATCGGACAAACATCCAGCATGGTCAAGTTCCAATTAGAATAAAAATTTTCCCCTAGATGGATATTGATCCCATAATCCACCACCAGACGTGGATTGACATAGAGATTTTGCCCAGTTGAGCCAAACCAAGTCTTGATGATTTCGGCTCCCTTCAAGGGGTCTAGTTCCTGATTGAAATCAGCCTGCTTCTGACGTGCTGTCTGAGCCAAGGCCCGCAACTCTGGAGCCGACGGACGGTAAGGCTCCCCTGCTATCATTTTCTGGTATTCGCTGGTCATCTCATCACCTCATACTTACTTTGGACCCATCATATCAAAAAGCCTTTGAAAGGTCAAGAATAGCCTGCTTTATAGACTCTCAAAACCAATCCCCTCCAAGTTAAAACAACTTGCTTGACAAAAGCTTGACTTCATGGTTTAATATACCCCATAAGGGTATATCGGAGGTGCCTATGTTTCACTTATTATTTACAAAAATTGACAGTATTTCTACCAGCGAGTTAGAAGCCAAACTCAGAGAACCGATTCAGCTACTAGATGTTCGGACGCCTATGGAATTCCGTAGAGGCCATATCAAAAATGCAAAAAATGTTCCTTTAACGGAAATCGGATCTTACACACCTGCGACAAAAGAAACACTTTATGTCATTTGTCACTCTGGTGTACGAAGCAAACTAGCTGCGAAAAAGCTTAAGAAAAAAGGCTACGATGTCATCAATGTCCGAGGCGGTATGAGTGCTTGGACAGGTAAGGTCATCTAGAAGCATAAAGGAGAAAGTCAATGAAAATTATCATTATCGGAGGAGTTGCAGGCGGTATGTCAGCAGCAACCCGTCTTAGACGCCTCATGGAAGACGCTGAGATCATTATTTTTGAGAAAGGTCCCTTTGTTTCCTTTGCAAACTGCGGACTTCCTTACTATGTTTCAGGAGAAATTGCAAACCGTGATAGTTTATTGGTCCAAACTCCTGAAAGTCTCAGGGCACGCTTTAATCTCGATGTGCGACCATTTCACGAGGTTATCCAGATTTCGCCAGAAGAACACACTGTGACGGTGCGGCATGATGGGCAGGAATTCACAGAAAGCTACGACAAGCTGATTCTCTCTCCAGGAGCTAAACCATTTGTTCCTGCTATTGAAGGGCTAGCAGAGGCTAAGAATGCCTACACGCTTCGCAATGTTCCTGTTCTCGATGAGATTATGGCAGCCTTGGACAATCATCCAAAAGAAGCTGTCGTTATCGGTGCAGGCTTTATCGGGCTTGAAATGGCTGAAAACCTGGCGAAACGGGGATTACAAGTCACTATCGTGGAGAAAGCACCCCATGTCTTGCCACCATTAGATCAGGAAATGGCGGCCTTTGTCCAAGCAGAATTGGTCAAAAACGGCGTCCGTGTTATCACTTCTCAGTCTGCGACTCGATTTGAAGACCAAGGAAAAATCATCGTTCTCGAAAACGGTCAAAAGATCGCTTCTGACCTCACCATCCTTTCTGTCGGTGTTGAACCTGAAAACAGGCTGGCCAAAGCTGCGGGGATTGAACTGGGACTACGTGGCGGTATCTTGGTCGACGAACACTACGAAACCAGTCAAAAAGATATTTTTGCAGTTGGAGATGCCATCGTCGTCAAGCAAGAGATTACGGGCCAAGATGCCCTCATCTCTCTAGCTTCTCCTGCCAATCGTCAAGGACGACAAGTAGCGGATGTCATCGCAGGACTCGGTCGTACCAACAAGGGCAGTATCGGTACTGCCATCGTTCGTGCCTTTGATATGACAGCCGCTTCGACTGGTCTCAGCGAACGTATCCTTGTCATGAATCAACTCCCTTACAAGGCCCTTCATGTCAGCGGGAAAGATCATGCTGGTTATTATCCAGGCGCTACTGATATGACCTTGAAGCTCCTCTTTGACCCGACCACTGGAAAAATCTACGGTGCCCAAGGAGTTGGGAAGAAAGGCGTTGACAAGCGAATCGATATTCTGGCAACTGCTATCAAGGGAAATCTCACCGTCTTTGACTTACCAGAGTTAGAGTTCACCTATGCGCCACCATTTGGCTCTGCCAAGGATCCCGTCAATATGCTGGGCTACGCAGCCTTGAACCTTATCGAAGGCCTCAGCGACAATATCCAGTGGTACCAGCTCGAAGACGAACTGGCTAAGGGCAAGAAATTCCTAGATGTGCGGACAAGTGGCGAATTTCAGAGTGGTCGACTCAAAGTCGACACTATCCACATTCCCCTAAACGAACTTCGTGAACGCTTGGATGAACTGGACAAGAACCAAGCCTACATCGTTAGCTGCCACAGTGGTTTGCGCAGCTATATCGCAGAGCGTATCCTCAAACAAGCAGGATTTACCGTCCAAAACCTTGACGGCGCTTATTCACTATACAAAATGGCTAAACCAGAAGGAGTAGAATATGGTAACTAATATCAGCATGGCTGACTTTTATGAAAAATATCAACATGAAAAACTAGATCTTATCGATGTACGTGAAGTACATGAATTCCAAGCAGGACATGCGCCAGGTGCAAAAAATCTTCCGTTAAGCACCTTGGAGCAAGGCTACAAAGAACTCAAACCTGACCAGGAATACCATGTCATTTGTCAAGGTGGAGTGCGTTCTGCCTCTGCCTGTCAATTTCTTAGTGCCCAAGGTCTCACCGTTATCAACGTAGAAGGTGGTATGAATGCTTGGCCAGGTGAGGTAGAATAATCAAAAAACCGATTAAGATGAACTTAGTCGGTTTCTTTAATATTTATAACTCGATGATATGAGCCTCATAGCCAATGGCTTCTAGGAATTTGAGTATATCTGTCGTATCTAAAAAGAGGGTTTTCTCGTTGGTATTGGGGTGAAAACTCATCCGTTTTTCAGACATGATTTCTTTGTCGAAATAAACCTGAATGTCCTTGTCAGTATTGTTGAGCAAGCCAAATGGAGATACTGCACCTGCTGGTAACATCATTTTTTCAAACAAGCTCTCAGAGGAAGCCATACGGATTCTATTGGCTCCTACCAAGTCTTTCAAGAGGTCCATATCCAAACGTTTCTTATCATCCATAATCACGAGATAATAGGCTGTTTTCTTTTTGTTGGTGAGAAACATGGTTTTGGTACGGACACCTTCGATCCCTTCGATAAAGCTATCGGCTTGCTCTGTCGTCAAGGCTGGCTCGTGCTCCACGATTTCAAAGGGAATATCTAGCTCATTTAGCATCTCTACTACTTTTTCGTATGCTTCCATTTGCTGGCCTCCTTTAACTTGTCTTACTACCTTTAATTATACCAAAAAATGGGGTTTCTTCCAATTTATATCCAAGTATCTCTAGGTTTCTTTCATTTTCATACAAGTTATCTTAGACAGAGCCCCAACTGTTAGGATGGGCATGATTTCCAGCCAGCAAGCCCATCTTTTCTTTCCACCGCATAGCCACAAGGCATTACATATTTTTTGCATGGCCGAAACGCTGATTGATTGTGTGACTCAAGGTGACTAATTTTTCCAGAATAACCCTCTTGCAGATAAATAGCACATAACTATCGCTATTAATATCCATACAAGCAAGACAGAAATCGTGTCCAGCCCATCTTTCGTCCAAAATTTTACACCAAGTAGGGATGTCATCACCCTCGTCGAACCAATTCTCCTCCAAATCAAGAGTTTGTTTAGCTGCCAGAGGCTCTAGTTGGTACAGAAATTCATCCTTATCTGTCTTCCAGTCTAACTCAATCACTGCATCCACAGCAAGCAGTTCATCAGCAATAGCAAGCCATTTTATCGTAGCTTCATCAACCTCTTCGCTTATTCCTCGCTCGTCATATCTATCTGCATACTGCTTGAAATAGGCTTTCGGTGATTCAAAACAGGAGGTCAAACGAGATCGTACCTCACTATCATCTGTTAGCAGTTGGGTTATTTCTTGATAGATTGCGATATTTTTCTGCTCATCTGTCCGCATATCTAGTACAATTTCCCAGTCTTCTAGGTCTGATATGACTCTGTTCTCCAAATATGCCCGAAGCATGTCTTGAGTTTCTTTCTTGCTCAGCCCATTTTTTTCGTAGATTACATTCTCGTCGATCCGTTCGACATCAGCAACACTGATCTCAAAATGGAAAGCGTCCGAATCTTCAACCTGACAAACCTGTACAAAATCCGATACAAGCTGACTCCCCTTTAGTTTAACTGGTTGCTGAGGTATTAAAATGAGAAAATCCCTATCACCATCTTGGACAGCTGCCAGTTGCTGCCATACTTCCTCAAGTTCAAAGCCATTTTGTTCCTTCTCACCATCATCTAGCACCCAATCCGCAAAGATTCTTCCTGAAATGCTCGCAAAATCTGCTCCCTCATCTCCATCTAGATAAGGCTGATCACTTGTAACAGGGGGCATCACTTTGACTACCTTTTCAGCTTCTTTTTGAATCCAACCTTGTCTAAAGAAATGGGCAACAACACTAGGAAAGATCAAGACAGGCAGACAAATAAGAGTCCCTGCAAGTGCGAGACCCTTATATCGATGTTTTGTGGGGCTCCCTTCTGATAACTGATTTAGAAAGTCCGCTGCTTGATTGAACAGTCCACCCCCAGTGACCCAGAATAGGAACAAACATTCCACACCAAGTAGACCAAGCCAGATAAACGCCATTCGCTTCGCTGCCTGACTACAGATCTCCATTTTAGTTTGTATAGGAATAGCTTCTGCCTCAGGAACGCTCTGAAACCATTTTTCTGCTCGTTCTTCTTTTGTCATCTTTCCCCTCCTGTGATCCACTTTCTTATCTTGTTCTATCACATAGAGAACTACTATTTTCGTTTGATTAGGTACTGAACAGCCTTTTCTAAGCGTTCTTTTTGAGCCTCAGGGTCGTCTAGGGGTTGGTTGATGCAGGCTGTGAGATTCTCGGTAATGATCATCTCAATCACGCGCTCCACACTCGAACGAACCGCTGTCAACTGGGTAATGATATCTGCACAATCACGCTCTTCTTCTATCATTTTTTGAATACCACGCAACTGGCCTTCTGAGCGTTTGAGCCGTGTAATATACTTTGAGTTTGTCATCTTCTTATCCTTGGTCGATTTTTCTTCATTATATCTCTAATGGACTCCTTTGTCAAAATTCTCGTTCCCTCTTTATCAATAGAATCTCACCCTGCTATCGCTTTCATGATATAATAGAATGACAAATACTATTAGAATCTATGCTCGTAGCAATACGAGTCATTCTTAGAATGGACCAGCCTATGAACTCTATCTATGGCCCTTGCGAAGTCTACTTACCCACTATCTTGCAGACCTTTATTCAAGATATGGAAAAAGCCGCAGCTAATTACAAAAAAGAAACCTCCCTCAAACTATATGAGCATTTGCATGCGCGTATCAAAACCGAGGAAAGTATGCGTGAAAAATGCCAACGCAAAGGCCTTCCTCAGACGAGTCAATCTGCTCTCAAAGAAATCCGAGATGCTATCGGGGTTCGGATCATCACAAGCTTTACAGATGATATCTACCGCATCGTAGAGTATATTCGTCAGCTACCCACCATCCATATTTTTAAAGAGAAAGACTATATCCGTCAGGTCAAACCCAATGGCTACCGTTCTTACCATCTGATTCTCGAAGTGACTACCCCCTACCCAGACTGTCTGGGAAATGCCCAAGGGACCTACTTTATCGAGATCCAACTGCGCACGATTGCTATGGACTCTTGGGCCAGCCTTGAACATCAGATGAAATATAAGAAAAACATCCAAAATCCTGAACGAATCACGCGCGAGCTCAAGCGTTGTGCCGATGAGCTTGCTTCATGCGACTTGACCATGCAGACCATCCGTGATTTGATTCAGCGTTCTGACCAAGACTAAGGAGAACCTATGAAAATCCTACTTGCCGAAGATGAAGCTCAACTAAATCGCGTCATCACCGTTGCTTTAGAACGGGAAGGCTATAGCGTTGATTCTGTTTTTAATGGACAAGATGCTGTCGAAAAAGCTACAACTAACCACTATCACCTCATGATTTTTGACATCATGATGCCGATCAAGACAGGAATCGAAGCTCTCAAAGAAATCCGCCAGTTGGGCAATACGACCCACGTCATCATGCTGACAGCTATGGCTGAAGTAGATGACCGTGTAACCGGACTCGATGCAGGTGCTGACGACTACTTGACCAAACCTTTCTCGCTCAAGGAACTCTTGGCTAGACTCCGTTCTACTGCACGCCGCCTGGAAAACTATACCCCAGATACGGTCCAATTAGGAAATACTCGCTTGGATATTGACGAACAAGAATTAGCTGCTACAAACAGCATTCGTTTAGGGAAAAAGGAGACTCAACTCTTGACCCTCCTCATCCAGCATGCTAACCAGACCCTCAGTTGTCAACAACTACTAGATCAAGTCTGGCCAGATGAGCTGGAAGAAAGGGATCACGAGCTCGTTTTTCTCTATATTTCCTATCTCCGCCAAAAGCTTCAAAGCGTTCAGTCCAACTTGCAAATCTTAGGATCTGCAAAAGGGCCTTTCCAACTGATAGGAGGAGACTAGATGTTTCGAAAACTACGCATCAAGTTTATTGTCACAGCCACTGCTGCCATCGCTCTGATTCTTGCATTCTTTCTGGTCTTGATGAATAGCATCGTCTATACTCAGACAGAGGATAATATCCAAACCGTCCTCTCCATCTTATCTAAAAATGAAGGCGAACTCCCAATCACAGATGAAATCAAGGAAAGTTTCACCAAAAAGAACATCCAGGAAGGGATTATCTACAATTTTCAGTATTTCTCTGTCAGAGAAAAGGGGAATGACTACACTATTTCTCTAGGGAATGTCCAATCACTGACCGAAGCAGACGTCAGAGGTTTTCTCCAGAGAATTCTTAAAAAACAGGAAACCTATGGCACGATTACTCGCAACGGGCGCTACTTCACCTACCAGATTAGTCAGACAGCTTCGGGGGGTAAGCTCCTAGTCTTCTTTGAAGCTACCAACTACATTCGCGAACGGGACACCCTCTTTCAAGTCTCTATCTGGTTATCACTGGCTAGCCTATTTCTCCTTGCTCTGCTCTTTACCTTGATTTCTGGGATTGTTATCCGTCCCTTCGTCAAAAACTATGAGAAACAACGGATGTTTATCACCAATGCAGGTCATGAACTCAAAACACCGCTGGCTATCATCTCGGCCAATACCGAGCTTCAAGAACTCATGGAAGGAGAGACCGAGTGGAGCATCAGTACCAAAGAACAGACCGAGCGTCTCAACCACTTGATTGGAAGACTGATCCGACTTGCTCGGCTCGAGGAGCAAGAGGATATCAAACTAGCTCCTCAAAATATCTCGCTTATTGCTGAGAAAGTTGCAACAGATTTTGCTCCCCTCTTTAAAAAAGAAGATAAAAACTTTGAAAGCCTGATTGAAGCAGATATCATAGAAAAAGTTGCTCAGGAGGAATTTTACGAATTACTCAGTATTTTGCTAGACAATGCCCGCAAATACTGTGATCCAGCAGGCACCATCCGTCTAACTCTCAAACGCAAAGCCTATCTCCTACGCAAGCGCACCTGTATCACTGTGTCTAACGACTACAAGGATGGGCAGCCTGCCAATATCAAACGCTTCTTTGATCGCTTCTACCGCGCCGAAACATCACACAATAACCAAACCTCCTCTGGGTATGGCATTGGTCTCTCCATGGCCCAACACCTCGTCAGTCTGTTTAGAGGAAAAATCTTTGTCACCTATAAAAAACAGGTGATTACCTTTACCATCTGGTTGTAAACGTGGAGAGTCTGGTCGGAGTTCATTCAATAAAAATACAAGGAGACGCCAATGGAATTTTTAGTAGCTGAGGAGGGTATTCCTCAAAGCATCGGTTGCGAAGGAGCAACGATAGCATATTATGGGAGTGAGATAGAATTTCATTATGAAACCGTGCCACCACATGGAGATGATATTTTTTCTGCAAAATTGCCTTTGTTAAATATTCAACTTCCATTTTGGATGTATGGAAGAAATCTCATATTTTTAGATGCCTATTATTTGCTTGCAGAAACAGTGGAAAAGGGCACTTGGAATCCTATAACAAGCATGCTTATCAATATCCATACAGGAAAATATGCAAGTTTGGACCACTGGTACAACAACATTTCGGTTAAGGAAAAAGAAATCGAGTTAAAAAATGACTACGATGGAAGATCTATGATTTTAAAAAATGTTGATGGGCTTAAGTGGGTTTAGAAATGTAAAATGCAAATGTTAGTTTTATATTAAAGGATAGGAACAATGGCCAAAAAAAGAGTGACCTTACCTAAAAATTTTGATGAACTGATTACAGCAGGAGATATTGAAGCTCTTAAAGCCGTATATGATAAATGTGAGCTTACTGCTCATAACGGCAGATACAGCTTAAATACGGCACTTCATTATGGCGGTGTTCCTGATGAGCTTGTTATCTGGCTGGTGGAACAGGGGTTAGATGTAAATACTCCTGATTATTATGGACGTACACCTTTATATAAACATGCCGCTTTGGGGAGAGATACTGTAAAACTGCTGTATGAATTAGGCGGAGATATACAAAAACCTGATACATATGGGAGTACACCTCTACATACGGCAACAGGGTTTTTCCGACCTAAGATAGTAAGTTTTTTGATTGAAAAAGGTGCAGATGTTAATCCCAAAACTGATATGGGACGAACTCCTTTAGCTGAAGCCCTTGCTACTTGTAGGCAGATTAATATTGCACAGGCAGCAGAAATTGCAGAAATGCTCATAAAGGCGGGCGCTGAGGTAACTCCTGATATGGCAGAAAGAGTCGAACTAATCGGAAAGGATTTTGAATTTCACAGAGAAAACTTTAATAAAGATTACTTGACTGAAACAGAAGCAGGGCTTGAGAGACTCTATGCACTGTTTGATGTAAAGCCTGCTCCGAAACGCAAGATACATGACGGAGTTTCTCCTATTATTGTAAAAAAAGGTTCTTGGAAGGAGCAGTATAACGAGCTTTGGGATTTACTCATTCCTTCAAGCGGGCCAGCGAAAACAGTACAAGGCGAAGTGATCCGTATAACAGGGCGCGTACAGGATGAGCTCTATAGAAATGGCGGTGTCAACTGGGATAAACACTACCGGAACATGCTTAAAGCCCTGCCAAATCATTTCGCTTCAGGCACACCGCTTTCCGAAGAAGAACTGGAAGAAACTAAGGAACTGATTTCCAGCATCCGTGCAAAAGACAGTGATGAAGATACTATAACTGAACGTTTGTGTGAACTTTCGGTTCTCTGGGTAAGCTTAAATCCTGATCCGCTTCCTTTAGGGGAAATAAATTATAACAGATGAGTACATAATCTGTAGGAGACCTAAAATGGTCAAATTAAAAGATATAGGAAATTTTAAATCTGTTCCACAAATTGTAGGTGATATTATAAAGGGGAATATACCCGCACTAGATGAGTATTTTTCAAAGGGATGGGATATTGAAAAGGGTATAAAAATAGGTAAGTATACCACTTTGTCACCTTTAGACATCGCTTTGATTATGGAAAGTTTTGACTCTGTAAAATGGCTGGTGGAAAAGGGCGTCAATCTGAATGTAAAAGGCAATCCAGCATTTCTGCTTGCCGTAAGGTATTGTGACGAAGCTATTATCAGGTATCTGGTAGAACATGGCGCAAAGGTGAACTGTGTAAATGAGGTAAAAACAGAAGCCTTTGAACAGGCTTTATATGGAAAAAAATACGAGAACCTGCCTCTTATCCACGAGTTAGGTCATAGGGTAGAAAAATACGGCGGACAGGCATTTCGCAGTGCGGTTTCAGACAAAAATTATGATGTGCTTGATTTCTTTATAAAGAACGGAGTTGATATTAACTACAATGCCCCTGATACAGTCTATCCTTTTAAGCCGACTCCGCTATGTGTAGCCGCAAGGTATGTTGATTTGAAAATGTGTCAGTATCTTGTGGAAAATGGGGCGGATGTAACAATAACCGAAAAAGACGGGATGCGTCCATACAGTATCGCACTTGAAAATGGCGATGAAGAAATGGCTGCATATTTAAAGCAGTTAGAATCTGAAAAATACCACAGTTTACAAAATAAACTGGATGAACTGAAACCATTTAAACTGCCTAATGCGATCATTGATTTTCTTCAAAGCGAGGAATTACATTTTGAACTTAAAGACTGTGATTTTAAATGGATAGAGTTTTTCTCTTTAGTCAATACTGTTCCGATTAAAAAAGGTAGACAGAAACTTCTGCGTATATCTAGGCTGACAGGAGATTATGACCATATCTATATTGTATGGGATCCTAAAACCAAGAAGGTGGCTTTCTATGATATAGAGCATGAAGAGATGAAAGATATGTGCAGTTTTGCGGAATTTGTAAATGATCTGTCGTCATATATGCAACAAATAATCGAAGGAGAGCTGTAATTAACAGACTAAAGGGTGGATGGTATGCAGATAAGTGATGAGATAAAAAAGATAGAAGAGTACATTTGCGAAAACTTTGAAGAATGGGATTTGGATGATCCTGTGGAGGAAGAATATCTGGACGATTATCAGGAGATATCAGGCGCTTCTGAGGAAGAAATAGCAGCATTTGAAGAGAAATTTGGGATAACTCTGCCTGATGATGTAAAAGAGCTTTACAGCTATAAAAACGGGAGTAAGTATCTCAGTATTCTGCCTTGCCTTATAGATGAAAGAGACATGGCATTTTGCTTGCTGAGCCTGCAGGCAATCGAAAAAACTAAACACTATTTTCAAAACAGAGACACACTCTTGACTGAATTTCCTGAGTATTTTACAGGTGAAGATATTGAAAAAATGAAAGATAGCAGGATGAAACCCTACCTTTTTAATAAAAGATGGATTCCTTTTGCCGAATATTGTGACAGCTGTTTCCTGATGCTGGATTTTGATCCTGACAAAGAAGGAAAAGAAGGTCAGATTCTTTGCTATATCCATGACCCTGATGAAGTTGTGTATGTAGCAGAAAGTCTTAAAGACCTAATCTTTTCGATCATTAGGGAAATAAAAGCATAAAATGCATCCTTTGTGTAGGAAAATGTATAATGAGTACGCAAATCTCTAACTCAGAAAGTACCAACCTAAAATAAAAGATTTAGAAAGAAACCGTTTATGGAAAAAATACAAACTTCACAAGAGTGGTTACAGAAATACCAAGAAATAAAACACCTGCTCACTTCGTCTATCAATTATGTAGACTGTTTTGATAGGAAAGAAATACAGGACACGGAAGTTTTTGTTTTGGATATGGGGGAAGTAACTTTTCCTAGCGGAGAAATTCTGGTCCGAGATCCTTTGGTCTGGCTCCGTAGAGAGGAAAAGCCCTACTTACAGTCTGTACCAAAAGGAACATATAGAATAAAAACCTTAATAGCCAAGTTAGAAGAAGATCACTACAGGTATGTAGCAACTAGAGTTCAATTTACAGATCAAGTACCAGTGATTTACTATGAGGCATTAAGTGGTGATGAAGATTTAGACGCTGTTGAAAAAGATTCTTATTTTGGATTTTCAGTTGATGCAGGTCTGGCAACGATAGTAGATGTTGAAACCAAGAATGCCTACTGCGATTTTGAAGAGAGTTGGTATAAAGAAAATCCTGACAAAAATATCTACGATGATTTCTTTGCAGCAATTTTTGCCCAAAACGCCATAGAAAATCCCCTTTATCAGCGTGAGGGTGGGGATTGGATTAATTTTAAAATCCCCAACACTGACCTAAGCATTCCGATGATCCAATCAGGTTTTGGAGATGGTGTCTATCCTGTGTACTTTGGCTATGATAAGGATAATCAGCTTTGTGATTTAGTTGTCGAATATATTTACCTAGAATAGAGAGGAATAGCAATGTCACTAGAAAAAGTCTATGATTATTTTCATCATTATGATTCTAAAACCTACCAAGTTGTAGCCTGCATGGGAAATGAACCCTCCGAACAGGATATAGAAGATTTTGAAAAACTGTATCAAATCAGTCTTCCAGACGACTTTAGAGAATTTACCATGTCACCCCTAGGCGGACTATATATGGAAGTCAGGGAGGAACTGTGGCCTAGAGCTAAAGAATTTGATGTGGCACCATTTTGGACATTTTGCCGTGGTATTAAAGTCTATGGTATTGCAAATGGGATTCCTGACTTTCTAGATATTCGACTGAAGACCAAAGAATTACATGAACTTGGCTTTGTAGATTATATCCCTTTTCTGTCTATCATCGGTGATGGAGATGTGATTTTCTGCTTTGATAAAAATAATCACATTGTCGCCTTAGATTGGTATAGTAGTGGAGAGGCTGAAGAGCTCGATAGTGACTTTTCAGATCTTTTACTCAAGCAAATCCAAGAACTGGAGGAGCGTAAAAACAAAATGTTAGAGAGAATCGAGAAACAGAAAAAAGGAAAATAAGCCTTGGACTAGTAAAGTTATCTCAAATGTCATCACAATAGCACGAAACTCAAAAGAGCTGGAAACCAGCTCTTCTTTTTATTTAACAACAAGCTCGTAACGAGCTTTGCTGGTGAAAGTTTCCCCTGCTTTGAGAATGACTTGGTCTTTGAGGTCGCTGTGAATGGCATCTGGTAAAGCTTGCGCTTCAAGGGCAATCCCATTGTGCTGTACCATTGGCTGACCAGCTATGAGCACACTCTCATCCACAAAGTTTGCTGTGTAGACCACAAAGCAAGGGGCCTCTGTCTTGAACAGCAGGAAACGACCTGAGTTTTGGTCATAAAGGAAACCAGCATTGTCATGACCGGCAGGAAGAGCAAATGGGTGATCCAAACCAGATACCAGCTGGATTTGCTCATCTTCCTCTGCAAAGATGTCCTTCAACAAAGCACCATTGTAGATATGTTTAACCACATCACGAGTAGCGTCTGGGGTCTTAGCCGGAACACCGTCCGGAGCAATTGGGTAAATGCCCTCCGTATTTAGCTGGAAGACATGGCGGTCAATTGTCTGCGTAAAATCACCAGACAAGTTGAAGTAGCTGTGGTTGGTTGGATTGACAAGCGTATCCTGATCAGTCGTTACCTTGTAGCTGACTTCGTAAGCACCAGTCTCTTCCAAGTGATAGCTGATCCAGATCTTGAGATTACCAGGAAATCCTCCTGTCCCGTCTGTACGCTCTGTGTAGAGAGTCAAGCCATGGTCGCTCACCTCGACCAATTCAAACAAGCTCGAATCCCAACCTGTTGAACCACTATGGTTACAGTTGCTGGCATTGTTGACTTCAAGATTGTAGGTCTGGCCATTGAGCTCAAATGTCGCACCTGCAATACGGCCTGCTACAGGACCTACACTTGCTCCATGCTTGGGACTATTGCCTACATAGCTAGCAAAATCATCAAAACCCAAGATAACATTGGCAAAATTTCCAGCCTTATCAGGTGTGACATAGCGCAAAATGGTCGCACCATAAGTCATAACTTCAAGCTGGTAACCACCATCAGTCTCAAAGCAATAAGCCAAGACATCCTTGCCCTCATGATTTCCAAATACACGCTCTGTGTATGCTTTCATTCTTCTCTCCTTTGATCTATTTCTCTTAAGTAAACAAACCATAGAGAGTGTATGCACTATCTATGGTTGTAGTTTCTATTTTCAGAATCCTTTGTCAGAAAACCTTAAGTATCTTCTTAACAAAAGGGGGGTCTTCTATACTTGTTTTATGCTTCTACACGTTCAGTCCATGAAGTCGCTGTTGTTTGAAGCACTTTGTTGAGTTCATCAATGTTCTCAAATCCAGTTGTGCGAAGCCACTCACGAGCTGCTGCTTCACCGTCTTTGATGTAGGCTTCAACTGATCCAGCCCAAGTTGCACGGCCACAAAGAACTCCGTTGAAGTTTGCGCCTGATTCGTGGGCAAAGACAAGTGTTTCTTGGAAGAGTTTAGCTGACACACCTGCACTCAAGTAAATGTATGGCAAGTTAGTCGCTTCATCTTGGGCTTTGAAGAAGGCTGCTGCTTCTTCGCGTGTATGCACGATTTCACCATCGCCAAAGCCTTCAACGTATTTGACGTTGACTGGAACTTCCACTTTCAAGACATCGATGTTGAAGCGCGGGTCTGAGAAGACTTTCATGGCACCGATAACCTTGTGTGGTTTTACTTTGGCGTATTCTGCAGAACCTGCGTCAGCAATCTTTTCATCGTAAGCGAGGATTTCAAGGAAGAATGGAATGTCTTCCGCCACACATTCAGAACCGATGCGTTCGATGTAGGCTTGTTTTTGTTGGTTGAGTTCGTCAGAACTGTCTACATCGTAGTAAAGCAAGAATTTAACCGCATCTGCACCTTGTTCTTTGATGCGTTTGGCAGACCAAACATCCAAGCAGTCAGGTAAGCGTTTGGTGCTAGTTGTGTCGTAGCCAGTTTTCTCATAAGCAAGGAGAAGGCCAGCTTTTGGATCAAGCGCTTTTGTAGCTGGAAGACCATACTCAGGGTCAAGAAGCATAGAAGAAGCGTATTTTGTCAATTCATCTGCAACCAAGACTTTGAGTTCTTCCATTTGAGCCACTGTTGGTTCCTCTGTTTGGTATTGAGCCATGAGGCGTTTCAAAGCACCACGTTGGTCAAAGGCAAGAGCTGAGATAATGCCGTTCTCGTCAGAGAGTTTTTGCAAGCAGGCTACTTTATTGGGACTTAATTGTAATTTACTCATAGACACTTCCTTATTTTTGATAGTCATGAATGATAACGCCTTGTACCACACGGTTTACGGTACCTGTAGGAGACGGTGTATCTGGTTTGTTTTCTACCTTGAGTGAAGTCAATAGGGCAAAGAGTTGGGCATAAATGATGTAAGGGAAGACACGGTAGATATCATTCAAGACACCACCACAGCCAAGGGCCACTTCTTTGACATTTTCAAGACCAAAGGCTTGATCGCTCAAAAGCACAACACGACGAGCAATCTGGTCACCAGCCACTTCACGAACTAAGTCCAAATCGTACTTGCGAGTGTAGTCTGTCGTTGTACCAAAGACCAAAACAACTGTATCTTCGTTGATCAATGATTTTGGACCGTGACGGAAGCCAACTGGGCTTTCATACATGGTCGCCACTTGACCAGCTGTTAATTCCAAAATCTTGAGCTGAGCTTCATGAGCAAGTCCAAAGAAAGGACCAGCGCCCAGGTAGATAACACGGTTAAAGTCGAGGTCAACAAGCTCTTTAACATCTGCTGCATTGTCTAGAACCTTACGCGCAAGGCTAGTCACCACTTCAAAACGTTCAGCTTTCACAGCAAATTCTGTAGGATCAAAAACCAAGAGAGCTGTCAACATCATGGATGTAAAGCTAGAAGTCATGGCAAATCCAGCGTCATTGGAAGCAGCTGGTTGCAAGAGCAAGAGATTGCGGTCATCACCATGAGCTTGAAGCGCCAATTTCCCTTCTGCAGCACATGTAATGGTCACTTGATAGAGGTCGTCAACCAAGGCTTTAGCCAAATCAACCGTTGCCACACTTTCAGGCGAATTTCCACTACGAGCAAAGGATACAAGAACAGTAGCCACATCTTTTTTCAGATAGGTTTCTGGATTGGCTACGATATCTGTTGTAGCAATGGCATTAAAGTTCCATTTGCGTTCATCATAGACTTCCTTAAAGTATGGTACCAAGGTATCTCCCACATAAGCAGAAGTCCCAGCACCTGTCAAGATAACCTTAATATAGTCATGTTTATCCGCAATCCCTTGTAGGAAGGCTGCAATTTCTTCCCGTTTTGCTTGATAGGCTTCAAAAGCCTCTTTCCATACATCAGGCTGTTGGTAGATCTCACGAGTCGTGATTTCTGCACCCAGTTCAAGTAATTCTTCTTTTGTGTAATTTAGCATAGAGTTCCTCTAATCTATTGTTGTTTCATTCCTATTGAAAATATGGGAACGGGAGTGACTCCCATTCCCATGTATATTCTATACAAGCTGTTCTAACGGTTTTCACGCTATCACATCGTATACTCAATGAAAATCAAAGAGCAAACTAGGAAGCTAGCCGCAGGCTGCTCAAAGCACTGCTTTGAGGTTGCCGGATAAGACTGACGAAGTCAGTAACATATATACGGCAAGGCGACGCTGACGTAGTTTGAATTTGATTTTCGAAGAGTATTATTCATCTTCGTCATCATCGAAGCCTGCTAACAGGTCATTGACTTTCACGATGCTTTCTGCAGCACGGCTCTTGTAGTCCGCATCTGCACCTGTAAGGCTTGCATTGATAAATTCAATCACCATTGGAAGATTCATCCCTGCGTAGAGTTCAATGTCGCGACCTTCCATAATCAAACGGCTTACCACGTTACAAGGTGTTCCGCCGAGAAGGTCCGCAAAGACTAGGAAATCATCCAATCCTTCGATAGCAGCTTCAAATTTTGCAGTAAATTCTTCTGGACCATCTTCTGGAAGAAGAGCCACTGCATGAATGTTGTCCTGTGGACCCATGATCATTTCTGTGCTACCTTTAAGTTCTTCACAGAAACGACCATGACTCACCAAAATTAACGATTTCACCATAAATTATGCGCCCATTCCAAGCAAGAATTTACCGATGAATGAAAGACCTACTGCAAGAACGATAATGATACCGATCGCTTTAGTAGAGTTCATACCTTTCTTACCAAGCAACCAGAAGATAAAGGCAGTAAAGATTGCTGGAAGCAAGCGTGGGAAGATTGAGTTCAAGATATCTTGGAAGTCAATCATCTTTTCACCGATTGGCAATTTGTAAGAAATCTCAAAGTTGATCATTGTTGCTACAAGAGCACCCATCATGAAGACACCAAGTACAGATGCAGCGTCAATCAAAGCTGTCAAGGTACTTTGCATGTTGTTGATAAGGTTAACCCCTTCTTTATATGCAAATTCCAATTGTTTCCAACGGAAGATGTCATAAGCAACTGCAACTGCGATCCAAAGGAAGATACCCCATGGTTGGCCAGCGATAGCCATAGTTGCTGCGATAGATCCCATGATAGCAGGTACAAGTGAACCAAAGATTGTATCTCCAAGAGGAGCAAATGGTCCCATCAAACCTGTCTTGATACCGTTAACGGCATCTTTTGAACCCACACCATCTTTTTCTTCCATGGCAAGGTCAAAACCAGCGATAATTGTGTGGAAGAATGGTGAAGTATTGAAGAATTGAGTATGAACTTTCATCATTTCTTTCAATTCAGGAGTTCCATCCCCATACATTTTACGCAATTGAGGCAAGATCATGTAAAGGTAACCAGAAGCTTGCATACGTTCGTAGTTCCAACCTAATTGGAAAGTAAACAAGCTACGTTTGTTAATTTGATTAAAATCTTCTTTTGTAAGTTTGTAATTAGAATTCGTCATCTTCGATTTCCCCACTTTCTGATGGTGTAGAAGGTGCTGCTACAGCTACTTTTTGGCTGTTCTTAAAGTGAACAACTGCAAGGAAGATACCTACGATAGAGATACCGATCATAGACAAACCTTTGAAGTTGTTAGCAAAGCCAATCTTTTCAGCAACATCAGCAGGAAGAGTACCAAGGATACCCGCAACAGCTCCACCAAGACCTGTTACATATGAGTAAAGAACAGTCAACATAGCTGTCAAACCGAATCCCATTGCAAGGTAGTGAAGGTTACGTTTAACTGGAAGGTAACGAAGCAAGATTGCAAATCCAAGACCTGGAAGCATACGACCTGCAAGTGTCAAACCGTCTGCAACCCATTGGTATTCTTTAACGAGGTCTACTACTGATTGTACGAAGGCACCACCAAAAGCAAGAGCGAAGAATACTGGAAGGGCACGAGAAAGAGCCCATGGAAGCGCACCAAGTAGGTAGTTGCGTTCGATACCTTTGTAGTCAAAGCGTTCGATCGCAGCATCAATACGGTGTGCAAAGAAAGTAGTTGTCATACGTCCAAGAACGTCGAAGTATGTCAAAAGTGCTGCTACTGGTACAGCGATTGTTGTGATCGCAAGATCTGTATCAATACCTTGAGAGATAGAGAATGCTGTTGCGAGAACCGCACCAGAAGTTGCGTCGATACGAGAAGCACCACCGAAGGTACCAACCCCGAGAACGAACAACTGCAAGCTACCACCGATAAACAAACCAGTTGTCACATCTCCCATGATCAAACCAGTAATGAAACCAGCGAATACAGGGGAACCTGCAGATGAAACGATTGTCAACTCATCACAGATTTGATAAGCTGAGTACAAAGTGAGAAGTAAAATTTGCCACCATTGTATCATAACAATGACCTCCTAAAAATTTTTTCCTATTTTAATAAGCTCAAAAAGTCTGAAACTGGATCATTTGGAACCATTTGAGCAGTGAGTTTAACACCTTTTTCTGCCAGTTTGTGGAAGTCTTCCACATCCTTATCTACCACGTTGATAGAACGTGTGATAGAGCGAGTTTCTGGTGTTTGAGACATATTGCCGACGTTGAGTGTTTCAAGCGGAACACCTGCTTCGACCAAGCCAAGGAAACGGTCTGGTTTACGTGCAACGATAAAGAGACGTTGGCTATCGTATTTACCAGCAAGGATATTTGCTGCTGCTTTCTCAACTGGCAAGATACTGAGTTTCACACCTGGTGGTGTCGCAAGTTTCAAACCACTCTTTTCAATATCGTTGTTAACAACTTCGTCGTCTACAACCATAATGCGTGAAACATTTAGTTTTCCAGCCCAAAGATTGGCTACTTGACCGTGGATCAAACGTCCATCGATACGGCATCCTACAATTGTCATAAGTTTTCCCCCTTTATGTGTTTTAGTGTAGGTTTACGAGTTAAATGAATCTCTTCTTTATATTCACCTTCAGTTTCAAAGATGATGATGCGGTTGTCACCTTTCTTGAGATAGCTATGAGGGATATAAAGTGAGAGGGTCGGGCCGACATTCCAGAAACGCCCTAGGTGACGCCGGTTGACAAAGGCAACTCCCTTACCAAACTCAGACAAGTCTAAGTAGGTATCCTTCGGCTCTTCAACAGTAAAGTCGAAAGCGTAAAAGGCTGGTTGTCCTTCTGTCCATCCTTTTGAAAAATCAATTTTCTCAGGATTATCCAGTGGTAGTGGATATTGTTTCCAATTCAGTAAGAAATGTAGATCCTTGCAGACACCTGTACGAATTCCTTTATGTTGCGTATCCGCCAAGAACTTATGCCCGTAGTTGACACGCCCCATATTTTCAATCAAGATGTCAATCTCTGAAAAGCCTTCTCGATTTCCCTGACAGTAGATATCTTCACCAATCTCTGTCTGGTATTGAGTAGCAATCCATTGACCATCTACAAAGAGTTGAGCTCGGTCACGTCCATCGATGATACGGAGGCGCTCCTCTTCTGCATCCCAACTCGCTTCAGTGCGGTAGAGAAGGTAGCCATAGCTTTGACCAAGTTCTTCCATCGCTTTTGGATAGAGGCTTTCAGTAGGACTAGAGAGACTATCCAGGGTTTCAAACAAGGAAACTTTTTCGACTAGTGGAATGGATTCCATTTCCATGCTTTCCTTATAGAGTGGTTCCAACTGTGGATACTCTGGGAAGTGTGTTGCCATCATCTTCTTGACTGCTAGGTATTTAGCAGTTGGATTTCCTTCTTCATCGAGAAGGGCATCATAATCATAAGATGTAACTTGAGGCAAATCTAGAGTCCCTCGAGCCGAGCAACCATTCATGAAACCAAAGTTTGTTCCGCCATGGAACATATAAAGGTTAATCGAACCTTGCTCCAAAACCTCTCGAACAGCTTCTGCCAATTCTTTCGGATCACGTGTGATGATAGGTTCTTTCCAACGGTTGAACCAACCATCCCAGAATTCCATACACATGAGGGGCCATTTCTTACCATACTCATCAAAGAATTCCTGCATCTGTGAAAAGTTGTAAGGAGCCTTAGAACCGAAGTTCCCTGTCACAAAGAGGTCGTCTTCGATCAAGGTTCCGGCTTTCAGAGTAGCCCTCCATGGACCATCTGAAGTAAAGAGTGGGCAATCAATCCCTCGGTCTTCCATCAATTTCCGAATCGCTCGTAGATAAGACTTATCTTCTCCATAAGAGCCATATTCATTTTCGACTTGCATCATGAGAATGTTTCCGCCATTATCCAACAAGCGAGGTACAAGCCTTGGCAATAATTGGTCATAATAGCGAGCAACAGCCTCGATGTAGGCTGGGTCGGACGAGCGAATTCGCATGTCCTTGGTCAAGAGCCAAGCCGGCAAGCCACCAAATTCCCATTCCGCACAGATAAATGGAGACGGGCGTACAATAGCATAGAGACCCAGATCTTGTGCAATTTGAAGAAATCTCTCCAAATTTCTGGCACCTTCAAAATCAAACTCCCCTTCAACAGGTTCGTGTAAATTCCAAGCCACATAGGTCTCGACTGTATTAAAGCCAAGCGCCTTTAAGTTATAGAGGGAATGATACCAATCCTCTGCTGGAATCCTAAAATAATGAATGGCGCCGGACAAAATCTTGAACGTTTTTTCGTCTAAATAGAAATCGTCCTCAATTTTAAATCTTGTCATGTTATTACCTCTGACGAATTAAGTTTGCGCTTTCATTTATTATAATATTAACTATAATCAAATCTTTTGCATTTGTCAATAGGTTTTAGAAAATTCTTTAAAATTTTTCTATTTTTTTACTTCTTTTTTACCAAAATTATCTAAAAAATAGCATGAAATAAGGGCTTTTGCACGATCTCTGTTTTGACGGCACTTTTATATATGTGCAAAATAATATTTTTAATGTATTATGTTATTTTTTCATCTAAATGCTACTATTTTCTTTGTGTTTGTGGTAAAATCAAAGAAGGAGAAAGAAAAAAATTGAGGTGCAATTATGGCTATTCCAAAATACCAATATATTAAAGACGAACTCAAGAATAAAATCATCTCAGGTCAATTTGCGAGTGGAGACAAATTTTATACTGAAGCAGAATTGATCGCCATGTATGATGTGAGTTCTATTACCGTCGTACGCGCTTTGAACGACCTTGCCAAAGATGGCTATATTGTCCGCCAACAAGGAAAAGGAACTTTTGTTTCACGCGCTCGTAAGCACAAACTCGTTGAGTTTTCAGATGTGGAAATTTTTGAAACAAAGGACGATAAGGTAACTGTCCTTTCTATCGAACGTGGAAATAAGCTTGAATATTTGGAAAAACTTGGTTTGCGTGGAGACCAGTTCTACTACAAGATCGAACGGACACGTCAAACTAACGGTGTGACCTATATCTATCACACTTCTTATATTCCCGAACAATATATCAATGCCAACTATCCAAATCTTGACTATTATAGTTCTATCTATAAACGTTTCAAATTGGATTACCGCATTCACATGACTGATGAGCATTTTGAGGAAATCAACGAAATCGCATTCCCAACACCCGAGCATGCTGCTTCTACGTTGGGAATTGATACACAATTTCCAACTGTCTTCCAAACAAAGACTACAAAACTTGAGGCCACTGGCCAAGTCCTTGCCTATAGTGAAACTTATAAGCGAGCTGACTACTACAAAATCAAATTCATCTCATGTGATCGAGGTCATTAAGAAAAAGCTTGAGCCTAGCTCAGGCTTTTTCTATGTTCATTATAGCATGCACCATTTAGTATGAACATATGACGAAGGGTAATTCTTTAATTAGTAGTGCTTTTACTAAAAACAAGTTAAATATTGGCTAGATTTTCCTTGTTTTTAGTTTTTTGACAATTTTTTCCTAAATCTTATGATTTCCTCCATTTATTATAGTTCTTTCATAAAGCCGCTTGACTTTTTATATCTTAGATAATAAAATAAAAACAGTTTTGTGTAAACGCTATCATACAATATAATAACAGGGAGGTTTTATCATGAAACTAGAAAAGAAACAGCGCTTCTCCATTCGTAAGTACGCGATTGGAGCAGCTTCTGTACTCATAGGATTTGCTTTTGGTACCCAAGTCGTGTCTGCCGACAGCGTCACTCCAACACCAGAAAATCCAAGCGCAGCTCAGACTGCTCAAGGAGAACCACAGACAGCTGAGACATCGGTTGAAAGCAAGCTTGAAAAAACAGTCGAGGCAAAAGAAGCTTCAGCTACACTCGCTCCAACAGTCGAAAAAACTGAATCCCCAGCAGTTGCAGAGAAAGTTGACGAGACTCCAGTCACTGAAAAAGCTACTCCTGTTTCAGAAGAAAACTCAGAAGCAGTAAAAAACGACGAAGATAAGAGAAATGAAGCCGTCACACCTGCTGCAGTTGCTCCTAGCACTGAACGAGCAAGTCAAGTAAATGAAAAACTGGCGAAAAGAAAAATGATCTCAATCGACGCTGGACGCAAGTACTTCTCTCCAGACCAACTCAAAGAAATCATCGACAAAGCCAAACACTACGGTTATACTGATCTTCATTTACTAGTCGGAAATGATGGCATGCGTTTCATGCTGGACGACATGACAATCAAAGCCAATGGCAAAACCTATGCCAGTGATGATGTCAAACGTGCACTCGAAAACGGAACCGATGCCTACTACAAGGATCCAAACGGCAACCATTTGACAGAAAGTCAGATGACGGACTTGATCAACTATGCCAAAGATAAAGGTATCGGACTAATCCCAACAGTCAACAGCCCTGGCCACATGGATGCGATTTTGCATGCCATGAAAGAACTAGGTATCCAAAAACCGAACTTCAACTACTTTGGTAAGGAATCTGCTCGTACCGTTGACCTGGATAACAAAGAAGCTGTTGAGTTTACCAAAGCCCTGATTGACAAGTATGCAGCATACTTTGCTGGAAAAACTGATATTTTCAATATCGGACTAGACGAGTACGCCAATGATGCTACAGATGCCAAAGGCTGGAGCGTTCTTCAAGCCTACAAGTGGTATCCAGAAGATGGCTTCCCAGATAAGGGCTATAACAAATTCATCGCCTACGCAAACGACCTTGCTCGCATCGTCAAATCTCACGGCCTCAAACCAATGGCCTTCAACGATGGTATCTACTATAATGGCGATACTAGCTTTGGTACTTTTGACAAAGACATCATCGTTTCTATGTGGACTGGTGGATGGGGCGGATACGACGTCGCTTCTTCTAAACTTTTAGTTGAAAAAGGCCACCAAATCCTTAATACCAACGATGCTTGGTACTACGTCCTCGGACGAAATGCCGATGGCCAAGGCTGGTACAACCTCGACCAAGGACTCAATGGTATCAAGAACACTCCAATCACCTCAGTACCAAAATCTGAAGGAGCAGACGTTCCATTCATCGGAGGTATGGTAGCTGCTTGGGCGGACACCCCATCTGCACGCTATTCACCATCACGCCTCTTCAAACTCATGCGTAGCTTCGCAAATGCCAATGCTGAATACTTCGCAGCTGACTATGAGTCTGCTGAGCAAGCCCTGAAAGAAGTACCAACAGACCTTAAACGCTATACTGCAGAAAGCGTCGCAGCTGTAAAAGAAGCTGAAAAAGCCATTCGCTCACTCGATAGCAACCTCAGCCGTGCCCAACAAGACACCATTGATCAAGCAATCGCGAAACTCCAAGAAGCTGTCAGCAATTTGACCTTCACACCAGAAGCTCAAAAAGAAGAAGACGCGAAACGCGAAGTTGAGAAACTTGCCAAGAACAAGGTAATCTCCATCGATGCCGGACGTAAGTACTTCACGCTCGACCAACTCAAACATATCGTAGACAAGGCGAGTGAACTCGGCTACTCTGATGTGCATCTTCTCCTAGGAAATGACGGACTTCGCTTCCTACTTGACGACATGACCATCACTGCTAACGGTAAAACTTATGCAAGTGACGATGTCAAAAATGCCATCATCGAAGGAACAAAAGCTTACTACGATGATCCAAACGGAACTACTCTTAGTCAAGCTGAAATCACTGAATTGATCGAGTACGCAAAATCAAAAGGTCTCGGACTCATCCCAGCGATCAACAGCCCTGGTCACATGGACGCCATGCTTATCGCTATGGAAAAACTTGGAATCAAGAATCCTCAAGCCAACTTTGACAAGGTCTCCAAAACAACCATGGACCTTGAAAACGAAGAAGCGATGAACTTTGTCAAAGCCCTCATCGGCAAGTACATGGACTTCTTTGCAGGCAAGACTAAGATCTTTAACTACGGTACAGACGAATACGCTAATGACGCTACCAACGCTCAAGGCTGGTACTACCTCAAATGGTATGGACTCTATGGCAAGTTTGCTGAGTACTCTAACACTCTTGCTGCCATGGCCAAAGAACGAGGCCTTCAACCAATGGCCTTCAACGATGGTTTCTACTATGAAGACAAGGATGATGTTGAGTTTGACAAGGATGTCATCATCTCTTACTGGTCTAAAGGATGGTGGGGCTACAACCTTGCAACGCCTCAGTACCTAGCAAGCAAAGGCTATAAACTCCTCAACACAAACGGAGACTGGTACTACGTCCTAGGCAATCACAAACCAGATGAAGCCTACCCACTATCAAAAGCACTTGAAAACTCTGGCAAAGTACCATTTAACCAGCTTGCATCTACTAAGTATCCAGAAGTAGACCTTCCAACCGTCGGAAGCATGCTTGCTATCTGGGCAGACAAACCAAGTGCTGAGTACAAGGAAGAAGAAATCTTTGAACTCATGACTGCCTTTGCAGACCATAACAAAGACTACTTCCGCGCTAACTACAGTGCACTCCGTGAGGAACTTGCTCAAATCCCTGCAAACTTGGATGGATACAGCAAGGAAAGCTTGGAGGCCCTAAATGCAGCTAAAGAAGCTCTCAACTACAACCTCAACCGTAACAAACAAGCCGAGTTAGACGCTCTCGTAGCCAAGCTCAAAGCAGCCCGCCTAGGACTCAAACCAGCAGCAACCCACTCAGGAAGCCTCGATGAAAACGAACTAGCTGCCAATGTTGAAACCAAACCGGAACTCATCACAAGAGCAGAAAAGATTCCTTTTGAGGTTATCAAAAAAGAAAATCCGAACCTCCCAGCTAAGCAAGAAAAGATTGTCACACCAGGTGTAGATGGTGAACGCACTCATTACATCTCTGTCCTTACTGAAAATGGGAAACAAACAGAAACCGTTCTAGATAGCCAAGTGACCAAAGAACCTGTGACACAAGTGGTTGAAATCGGTGCCCCTATTACCCACAAAGGGGATGAAAGTGGCCTTGCTCCAGCTGCCGAAGCGAAACCTAGACTGGATATCCAAGAGGAAGAGATTCCGTTCACTACCATAACACGTGAAAATCCACTCTTGCTCAAAGGGAAGACTCAAGTCGTTACTAAAGGCGCTAACGGCCGTCGCAGTCATTACTACTCTGTAAGCACTACTGCTGATGGCAAAGAAGTGAAGACTCTTGTCGATAGCCTTGTAACGCAAGAAGCAGTGACACAAGTCATTGAAGTCGGAACCCTTGTTACCCATGTAGGGGATGAACACGGTCTTGCCCCAGCCACAGAAGAAAAACCTAGACTGGACATCCAAGAGGAAGAGATTCCATTCACTACCGTGACACGTGAAAATCCGCAATTACCACTCGGACAAACACAAGTCGTCGTTGCTGGTGTAAATGGTCGTCGTACGATTTTCTACTCTGTCAGCACCACTGCTGACGGCAAGGAAGAAAGAACCCTTGTCAATAGTGCGGTAGCACAGGAAGCGGTAGCACAGGTGGTCGAAGTCGGAACTGCCGTTGAAAAAACTGAGCAAGCTGAAACAACTACTAGCAAAGCAGAAGAAAAACAACTCCCTGCAACAGGAAGCCAAGACTCTGCAGGCTTGGTCGCAGTAGGACTCATGGCAACACTAGCAGCCTACGGACTCACTAAGAGAAAAGAAGATTAACCCCCTTCGACAAGCATACAAAAAAGCGAGATTGAATCTCGCTTTTTGTTATGATTAGTCACCAAGTCCGATACGTTCAAAGATATCATCCACTCGTTTAGTGTAGTATGCAGGGTTGAAGATTTCATCGATTTCCTCTTGAGTCAGGCGTGATGTCACTTCTGGATCTGCTTCTAGAAGCGGTTTGAAGTCTACTTGGTTATCCCAAGAGTAGGCTGTTTTTGGTTGCACCAAGTCATAGGCTTGCTCACGGGTCATTCCCTTCTCAATCAAGGTCAACATAGCACGTTGGCTAAAGATAAGACCAAAAGTAGAGTTCATGTTGCGAATCATGTTTTCTGGGAAGACTGTCAAGTTCTTGACGATATTTCCAAAACGGTTGAGCATGTAGTCAATCAAAATAGTCGTATCTGGTGTGATGATACGTTCAGCTGATGAGTGGGAAATATCACGTTCGTGCCAGAGAGCAACATTTTCATAAGCCGTCACCATGTGACCACGGATAACACGCGCAAGACCTGTCATGTTTTCAGAACCGATAGGGTTGCGTTTGTGAGGCATAGCAGATGAACCTTTTTGCCCTTTGGCAAAGAATTCTTCCACTTCGCGTTGCTCAGATTTTTGTAGACCACGGATCTCAGTCGCCATACGCTCGATTGAAGTCGCGATGCTGGCAAGAACTGCAAAGTACTCAGCGTGAAGGTCACGAGGAAGGACCTGTGTAGAGATTTCTTGAGCACGGATGCCAAGTTTGTCGCAGACATATTGCTCAACAAACGGTGGGATATTGGCAAAGTTTCCAACCGCACCAGAGATTTTACCAGCTTCCACACCAGCAGCTGCATGCTCGAAACGCTCGATGTTACGCTTCATTTCGCTGTACCAAGTCGCTAATTTAAGACCAAAAGTTGTCGGCTCAGCGTGCACACCGTGGGTACGCCCCATCATGATGGTGAACTTGTGCTCCTTAGCCTTGTCAGCGATGATGTTGGTGAAGTTTTCAAGGTCACGACGGATGATATCGTTGGCTTGCTTATAAAGGTAACCATAGGCAGTATCTACCACGTCGGTAGAAGTCAACCCATAGTGAACCCACTTGCGCTCTTCACCAAGAGTCTCAGAAACCGCACGTGTGAAGGCAACCACATCGTGGCGCGTCTCCTGCTCAATCTCCAAAATACGGTCGATGTCAAAGTCCGCCTTTTCGCGAATCAAAGCCACATCTTCCTTAGGGATTTCCCCCAATTCAGCCCATGCCTCGTCAGCCAAGATTTCCACCTCAAGCCAAGCACGGTATTTATTTTCTTCACTCCAAATGTTCGCCATCTCAGGGCGAGAGTAACGGTTGATCATTGTTCGTGTTCTCCTTGTTTATCAATATTCTTAAATCCCATTTATATACTTTTTCAGCTTTCCTAAAGTTTTATTATACTCTAAAGCCATTTCTGTTGATGTGTCTACATCTTCACCATGAGCAATCATATTTCTTAAATAATTCAATTCTTTGGAATGCTCATAAGAATTTCTGTCTATCAGTTCATTTTTTAATAGTTGAAACATCATTTCGGAAACACTCAAAAATTTCCTCTTTGGATGATTATAATAATTTAATCTTTTTTCTTCTATCAACTTATTAAATTTGTCTCTTAGTAACTTCTCATATTCTCCCCATGTTTGTAATATGGCTGCACGAGGTTCTATAGAAGCAAGTAACTCATACTCACTAAGTTCCTCTGTTAAATCATCCACTCCATCATCTTGTTCATTAATAATTTCATTATCGAAACTCTCTTCAATTTTTTCTAGCGTCTCAAAAAAGATTACTTCGTTACCTCCTATTTTTAATTTTGAGATCTTCGAAACTAGAGCTATTATAGGAATATGAAATCTTAAAAAAATAATTAGAATTGCAACAGGCCAAGAGATAATTTTGCCTATAAGTTCAAACCATAACTTTGTTATCTCAGCATTTTTAAATAGATTACTTGAATAGAACATTAACCCGATCAATACAGTGATTAATAAATCTATTTTTTTATCTTTAATAAAATTACCTATATTCTTCCAAATATCCTTTTTACTCATCTAAAAATCAATACCTTTCCAAACTCTTCAACTTTATCCGGTTCATCACTAAACAAAATAACGTGTCCAATTTTGCGATTACGCTTTGCTTCTGGTTTATCAAAAGAAAAAATTTGCATTTCTGAGCTCAGTTTGTCATTAACTTTCTCATTTCTTAATTTTTCTTATCTTTACTTCTAATCTTAAATTTGTATTTTAAAATTGATATACCTATTCTTCATCATCTTCACTATTCGAGCCAGTAAGGGTCTTTGGTAAATTTAAATTTTTAAAAGTATCCGATATACCTTTAATAGACTCTAGCACACCAAAATCTATTTTAGGTATTTGAATATTATCAAATTCTTTCTTTATGAATTCAAACTTATTATTATATGTGAAATTATTAAAATTAAACTTTTTAACAAAAGAACTATCAATTGCTGATTTGATTTCTTTTAAGTCTATTTTGTGTATAAATTTAAACTCTGAATAAAAAATATCGTTTGTTAGTTTCCTTGTTGCTTCAAAATCCCACCTCACAAGCATGTTATATTGAACCTTTTTTAATTCTTCGATTACATCTGATAATAACGAATCTATTTTTTTATAACGTTTATAGGTTAGCATGTGAAAATGCATAACGTCATTCCTGTACTCTCTAATACTATTGTAGCTGTTTTTGAGCACATCTGCTCTCTCATTATCGGTGAATGGTGCAAAATGCTTTTCCCATATGGTGATTGGGAGAGCTTTTTTTATCATCTGTTTCAGATGATATTCACTTTTGTCTTGAAAATTTTTAAAATGATTAGTTATATTATTAACTGGATTTATATTTATTTCGAATATCAATGAATGGAGTTCAGCTATTTGCAGTCTTTCAATATGCTCTATTGTATGAATTTTTGATAAATCTAATTTATCATTAGTCTGTTCCTTAACAATCCTTACAATATCCTCGTCCTCTAGTGGAGACAAAGCTAATACAAAAATTTTTCGTAATAACGATTCATATGTTTGAAACTTAGGATAAAGCCTATTCGAAAAATACATAGACAAACTATTAGATAGAATTGAATATTTTAAACGATTTTTTCCTAAAAATTCTCTAAACTTTGAAAGAAAATCTCCAAATTTTTTAGCTGAATTCAATTTAGATTTGCTGTATTCATAGCTAAGTATAATTTTAACTAGACCCCTTCGAAATTGATAGGTATTTATTTTAAAATCGTCATCTTTGAAAGCACACTTGTATTTAGCTAAATGCCCTTCTACATACTTCTCATCAACTTTAACTTGACTGTCAGAAGTAATACTAATTATCTCTGAACTAAGAAATAATTCATTAAGTTTGACAATGCTAATATTTTTAGTTAATAATTCCACCTCGAATTTCATATTTATCTCTAAAAATCTTTCCCTTTCCCAAACTCCTCCACCTCATCTGGCACATCACTAAACAGGGTCACATGCCCCATTTTGCGGTTGTGCTTCGCTTCTATTTTACCATACATGTGAAGGTGGGCGCTTGGATTTTCTGCGACATACTTTTCAGCGGCCTCGACATGCTGACCGAGAACATTGAGCATAACAGCAGGCGCATGGAGTTTGATGGCTGGTAATGGCGATCCCAGAACACCCAAGATATGGGTGTCAAACTGGGAGAAGTCACAGGCTTCGATGGAGTAATGCCCTGAGTTGTGTGGGCGTGGGGCAATCTCGTTGACAATGATGTCGTCAGCTGTCGCAAACATTTCCACGCAAAGGGTTCCAGATAGATTAAGCTGCTCTGCGATTCGCACTGCCATAGCTTTGGCCTTGGATGCTAGACTCTCAGAAATGCGAGCAGGAACAATGGTTTTTGAAAGAATGTTGTTGCGGTGGATATTTTCCTGAACCGGGAAAACTGTCATGTCCCTGCCATTTCCTGACACAATGACAGAAATTTCAAGGTCGAAATTGACGAATTCTTCCAAAACGCAGTCTGCTGCATCTGCTAGCGCATAGGCTTCTTCCAAGTCTGCTTCTGAGCGAATAACCTTTTGTCCATGCCCATCGTAGCCACCGGTCGCAGTCTTGATGACATAGTTTTTCGATAGGTCAATATTTGCCAAATCTTGGCTAGAAGTCACAACCTTGTAAGGTGCCACAGTGACTTGTGCCTTGTTTGAGAGGAAGTCCTTTTCAAAAATGCGATTTTGAGAAATGCGGAGCAGATCTGTCCCTTGAGGGAGTTGTCCATCCTTGATGACAGCATCCAGACCGTCAGCATCGACATTTTCAAACTCATAGGTAAGGACATCGCAACGCTCAGCCAGCTGACGGAGGGCACCCACATCGTTATAAGGTGCCACGATGATTTCCGCCACACGAGAGGCCGGACAATCCGCCGCAGGATCCAGCGCGATAACCTTGTGCCCCATGTAGATAGCAGAAATGGCCATCATCTGACCAAGCTGACCGCCACCGATAATTCCGATTATTTTAGATGAGCTCATTGGTAGACTCCTCTGCGATTTTTCCTTGCTCTTCTGCGAAATCAGCCAATGCTGTCGCGATAGCCTGATCTTCTACTGAAAGGAGACGGAGGGCAAAGAGGGCCGCATTTGTCGCTCCTGCTTCACCGATAGCCATCGTCGCAACAGGCACGCCACCTGGCATCTGTACGATAGAGTAGAGCGAGTCCACGCCACTAAGAGCGCGCGATTTGACAGGTACCCCGATGACAGGAAGGGTTGTTTTGGCTGCGACCATTCCTGGCAAATGGGCTGCGCCACCTGCACCTGCGATAATGGCCTTGATACCGCGACTACGAGCTTCCTCCGCATGTCTGAACATGAGGTCTGGAGTACGGTGGGCAGAAACAACTTTCTTTTCGTAAGCTACACCGAAGCGGTCTAGAACTTCTGCTGTTTTTTGCATAGTTGCCCAGTCGGATTTTGAGCCCATGATGATGGAAATAATTGGTTTAGTCATATTTTTCCTTTTCTTTCCTTTCTTTTTTCAATCACCTTAGGTTGTGAGGGACGGCAGCAGCCACCAAAGGTGTCTCATGCCTAAAGTCGGAAGCCCAAGGTCTTCCGATTTCCCTGAACGATTGGCTTATAATCCAATCGTTCTTTCACAACGGCGGTGATTGCTCTATACCAGCTCGCTAATGCTCGCTAATCAAACGACCATTAACGTATTTTGTGAATTTTTATTTTTCTTTTTGATAATGGTCTATTGTAGTGCGGACGTAAGCGACCGCCTAAGGCGTTCCATTACTAAAACTGGAGCCTAGGTCTCCAGTTTTCCGCTCCTAGTAGCTTTGCTACTAGGAGTTCCACTACTGCGACGATTATCCTATAGTGGCTCGCTTTCGCTCGCCATGACAATTTTTGTATCTGTTAATCTTTTATGGCCTTGCTTCCTATATCAGTTCGGTAGAAGAGACCTTCTGTTTTTTGTTGGGCGAGTTCTTGATAGATGGTGTTTTGGGCTTCTTTGACGGTATCTGCTGTGGTGACTAGCATATAGACACGTCCGCCGTTTGAGAGCAGTGCTCTGCTATTTTCCGCAAACTTAGCCCCTGCATAATAGGTGATGATATTGCCTTCTGTCTTAGTTGGCAACTCGACACCCTTTGCATAATCTAGCGGGTAGCCCTTGGATGCGACAACCACGCCCAGAGTCACCCCCTTGTCCGTCCACGTGATCTTCGGCTCCTTACCATCGAGAATATCCGTGATATTTTGCGCAAAGTCAGACGTCAAACGAGGCAAGATAATCTGTGTTTCAGGATCTCCAAATCGAGCGTTGAACTCTATAACCTTCGGACCGTCAGCAGTCAAAATAAGCCCCGCGTAGAGGACACCAAGATAAGGACGGCCTTCTTTGATCATCCCTTCAAGGACTGGCTTGACAATAGTCTCAACCGCTGTGTCAACCACGCTCTGTGGCAAGTGAGGAACTGGCGCATAGGCACCCATCCCACCAGTGTTAGGGCCCTTGTCGCCATCGTAAGCACGTTTGTGATCCTGAGCCGTCGGCATGATGTAGAACTTGTCCCCATTGACAAAGGCAAAGAGTGAAAATTCCTCCCCTTCAAGGAATTCCTCGATAACCACTCGCGCACCTGAGTCACCGAATTTATTGTCCAAGAGCATCTCGTGAGCGGCTTCTACTGCTTGCTCGACTGTCTCAGCAACGACAACACCTTTCCCGAGCGCCAAGCCATCCGCCTTGACGACGATTGGAGCGCCTTGCTCCTTGATATAAGCCTTGGCTTCCTCGAAATCTGAAAATGTGCCATAGTCTGCTGTTGGAACGTCATATTTGACCATGATTTCCTTAGCGAAATCCTTGGACCACTCCAGCTCCGCTGCTAATCTTGTCGGACCAAAAGCCTTGAGCCCAGCTGCATTGAAATCATCCACTATACCCGCAGCAAGGGCATCATCTGGGCCAATGAAGCTCCAAGCAATATCGTTATCCTTTGCGAACTCTATTAACTTAGAATGTTCGGAAATAGAGATATTTACCAATTCCAGACCATCCAGAGTCATCCCATCATTTCCAGGAGCTACAAAGACTTTTTCAACGTCTTTTGATTCAAGCAATTTCTTAGCAATCGCATGTTCACGACCACCAGAACCGACAACTAACAACTTCATCTCTCAACCTCTTTTGCGAATTATTTACTAATATTATATCATAAACGTTCGTTTTAATCTTGTTTCGTTAAGCTTTTTTAAGCAAAAAAGGAAAGAAACTGTTTTCTTCCCTTTTGTCTTCTTAATGTCTAAAATGTCTCACGCCTGTGAAGACCATAGTCAGGCCATATTTGTCCGCCGCTTCGATAGATTCTTGGTCACGGACGGAGCCACCTGGCTGGATGATGGCCTTAATTCCTGCTTTGGCGATTTCTTCCACATTATCGGCAAATGGGAAGAAGGCGTCGGAAGCAAGCACAGCTCCGTCAAGGCGGTCTTTAGCTTGGTCAATAGCAATACGTACGGAAGCTACACGGTTGGTTTGCCCTGGGCCAACACCGAGTGTCATGTGGTCATTGGTTACGATGATACCGTTTGATTTGACGTACTTGATAGCTTTCCAAGCGAACTCAAGAGCAGTCGCTTCTGTCTCGGTTGGCTGGCGTTTGGTCACCACTTGCCAGTCAGCTGGGCTTTCTTTGACCACGTCTTGATTTTGCACGAGGAGACTGATTACTATTGATGACATAGTTATCTAACTCTACTCGGATTTTTTTGGTGCTTTGCAATATAAGTTATGCAGTTTTTACTATCCTCAAGGTTTTTTTTAGGCTCAATCCCTTCTTTTTTCAATAATGATTCTAGCTTCTCAACTTCCTCTCCAAAACTCTTAACGAGTTGGTTAAATTTTAGTTTACTAGCAGCATCAAATTGATGAAAGTAATTTGAATATATTTTTTTATACAACCTACCTTGGCTTAATTGGTACGATTTATCATTCAACTTATTCGTCAAGTCTTTAACTAAGAGTTTATGCGCCTCTTTCATATTCTCCAATGCATTTAATGGACTATATTTTTGATTAATCGCTTTTTCTACAAGACTTCGTGCCATTTGGGCATTTAACTGATAAAAATCCTTTAGCCCTGTTTTACGAGCATAAGATTTTGAATTTTCAAAATATATATCCGCCTGGTCAAATTTCTTTTCATCAAGCTTCTGAATACCATACTGTAACCAAAAGAATGGATTTTCTTTATTGAATTTATAATTTTTTATCATTTCATAATATTCTACAGCTAGAACATTTAATTGATTTTCATCTACTCCTTGTAAAATAAGTCGCAGATTTGAAAAAGAAATCAGCTCTCTTTTTAAATATGTAAATTTTTTACCCCAATCTAGCAAATCTGCTCTCCTCAACATCAAAGCCATAGTCTCAATAATTAGCTTTTTATCACATTCCTTCTTAAATAATTCTATGGACGCTATTGAAGATTTCATTTGTATTTTGCCATTCTCTATATCCAAAAACTCTTTGAATTTAGGAGAATTTTTTTCTGACTCATTTAAAATGGTACTGTCTGTTAGCCTCAGTAAATCCGAAACATCAACTTGTAACCTTAATATATTTGAAATGAATGCCGAAATTACTATTTCTTTTTGCTTACTAGTCAGTGAATCATATTCTCTCTTCAATTTATCTAAAATATTAAGCGAACGAATTATTTCAACTGTAAGTTGCCCTAATCCTCTAGAAGATGATTTCTTTATAAAATTTGTTTTAAATCCACTTGCTTTTCCTGCTTTATCACCCCAAAGATTATGATTATCTATAATTTGTTTAAAGTTTTCTTGCTCTGTTTTATTTACTTCATCCACTGAAATAACTAACACTCTATCATCTGAAATATTTGCTCCAAGTAAAAAATTCATAAAAGCATTCCTGTGAATCGCACTACGACCGGATATAATCAGTTTAAATTTTGATTTATCTAATTTCCTTAAATGTTTAAACTGAACAGAAAGTGAATAATAATCATCAATAATAACAAAACACTGTTTTGTTATTTTTTTATTTAACTCCTTAATATCATCAAATATTCTATTAGGATTTTTATTATAGACAAAGACATCATACCCATTATGAATTAGTATACTTTCTAACTCTTTTAAAAAGATAGATTTCCCATTTCCTAAACTTCCAGTAACTGTTAAAAGATCAAATTCATGTACAGAATCAATGATTTCACTCAATTTATCACGAAAAACAACATAACTAGAATCATAAACTGTGGAAAATATTTTATTAGGTATATAATTTCCATTAATTAGTAAATTTGTTATCTCATCATCTGTTATCTTTCTTCTATCTTCTTTGAGCTCACTTTTAATGAACGAAAAAGTTCGAATATTTTCATCAGTCATTGGAATAAAATCTTTGTATAGTTTATCAAGGTGATTAGAAAACTCCTCTGCTGTCATTTCTAAAATATTACCATATTTCTTTAAAGAAATTTCCTGCGCTGCATTTTTAGATTTTCCATTAACAAAATAAGTTTTCTCTCTTAATTTTGAATCACTGGCAACTAAACGTTGTAGATCCAAATCATATGTCATTGAAAAACCGACAAAAAATATACTCTTTGCATATTTCAATTCCTCAATAAAATCAGTTCCCCATGGCCCATTAATAAAATTAGTATCTGTATAACTTTTATTAGTTAACTTTATTGCTTTAGATAAACTATCCTCAGTAATATCATCAATAAAACCATTTAGATGAACAATTGATTCAATATCTGCATCTGTTTCAGGCAAGGAGATATCAATGTTTATTGGTTTTCTTATTTTCTTTGCCTTTGCTGAAGCAACCTCAAATACATTATCATAATTCGTTGTATAAACTCTTTTCCAAGGATATTTAGCCAAATTAATTTGCCAAGATTTCACTTCGTCAACAAAAAAATTCTCTCTCAGCATCTTGATAAGAGCGTTTGAACCATTTTTTTCTATAAAATACTCAGAAGAACTTTGAATATCAACCCATTCTTCATATTCAAGACCACTTTCTTTCTGCAATTTCTCATTTAACTGGCTAGTTAAGGGGATTATCTGACCAACTGAATTAACATTCCCATATGAAAAACCTGCACCATAAAATAAAATGGAGTCCCCTGAGAAAATACTAGACGCTACTTCTTTGTTTAACATTCAAATTTCTCCTGCAATTAAAACATATAGTTAATTATACCACACAACATCACATCCTCTCAAGAGTTGTCACGACTACAGAGCCTTGGGAGACTGCAGATATTGAATATTAATTTTCTTAATGTCTAAAATGTCTCACTCCTGTAAAGACCATGGTCAAGCCGTATTTATCAGCAGCTTCGATAGACTCTTGGTCACGTACTGAGCCACCTGGCTGGATGATGGCCTTGATTCCTGCTTTGGCGATTTCTTCCACGTTATCCGCAAATGGGAAAAAGGCATCGGAAGCAAGCACAGCGCCGTCAAGACGGGCTTTGGCTTGTTCAATGGCAATACGTACGGAAGCCACACGGTTGGTTTGACCAGGGCCAACGCCAAGTGTCATGTGGTCATTGGTCACGATGATCCCGTTGGATTTGACGTACTTGATAGCCTTCCAAGCAAATTCAAGAGCAGTTGCTTCTGTCTCGGTTGGCTGGCGTTTGGTCACCACTTGCCAGTCAGTCGGGCTTTCTTTGACCACGTCTTGGTTTTGCACAAGAAGTCCACCTACTACACCTGTGTACTCTGCTTCCACTTCACTAGCATCTTGAGCGTCAAATGGCAAAGCAAGGATGCGCAAGTTTTTCTTTTTATTGGTTAAAATAGCTAGCGCTTCGTCTGTGTAGCTTGGTGCGATGATGATTTCAAGGAAAACGCCGTGCATCTTCTCAGCTGTCGCAGCATCGACCTCACGATTGAGAACGACAATTCCACCAAAGATAGACACTGGGTCAGACTCATAAGCATAGTCCCAAGCAGTCTCAATGTCATCAGCCTGACCAATACCGCACGGGTTCATGTGTTTCAAAGCCACAACGGTTGGACGGTCTTTGAAATCACGGATGATACGGATAGCGGCATCCGCATCACGAATGTTATTGAAGGACAATTCTTTACCGTTGAGCTGTTTCGCTGATGCAATCGAATAGTCAGTCGGCAAGGCTTTTTGGTAGAAGTCCGCATCCTGCTGAGGATTTTCTCCATAACGCATTGGTTGCTTGAGGTCATAGGTCAAAGTGAGCTTTTCAGGTTTGCTCTCCCCCACTTGAGCTGTGAAATACTCTGCAATCAAGGCGTCATAAGCCGCTGTGTGACGGAAAACCTTAGCCGCCAAACGTTGGCGCGTTTCGTAAGTCGTTTCACCATTGGCTGCCAATTCGTCCAAAACCACAGCATAGTCAGCAGGGTCTACCACAACTGTCACGCTGGCATGGTTTTTAGCTGCAGAGCGCAACATAGAGGGTCCACCAATGTCAATATTCTCCACAGCATCAGCATAGGTCACATCTGGTTTGAGAATTGTTTCCTTGAAAGGATAAAGATTTACTACAACAAGATCAATCAATTCGATATTATTGTCCTTTGCCGCCTCAAGGTGGCTATCTAGATCACGACGAGCAAGAAGACCACCGTGAATATTTGGATGAAGGGTCTTGACACGGCCGTCCATCATTTCTGGGAAGCCCGTCACATCATCAATTGCAATGGTCTCCACCCCAGCATTATCAAGGGTAACCTTTGTCCCACCTGTCGAGATAATCTCCCAACCCAGTTTTTTAAGTTCTTGGGCAAATTCAACAATGCCCGCTTTGTCTGAGACGCTGATTAAGGCGCGTTTAGTCATGTTATTTCCTTTCATTTACTTATCCAACAATTCTCTAATAACCTCTAGATACAACTTGTACTCTGCTTCATGAATGCGAGCTTCAAAGCTTTCGATGGTATCATCAGCCAAACGCGGCACGCGCACCTGTTTGATAACCTTACCTGTGTCCACACCTGAGTCCACCCAGTGAATGGTAACGCCGCTCTCAGTAACCCCAGCATTCCAAGCGTCCTCAATCCCATGAGCTCCTGGAAATTCGGGCAGGTAGGCTGGATGAATGTTGATAATTCGGCCCTCATAAGCTGACAATAAAGTTGGCCCAACGATTTTCATGTAGCCTGCGAGACAAACCAAGTCAATCTGGTGTTCTTCCAAGAGCTCGACAAGAGCTGCTTCGTAGTCCGCCTTGTTCTCAAACTCCTTGAGTTCAAAAGCATAGGACAGGACGCCGAGCTTTTCTGCACGTTCGAGCACATAGGCATCACGATGGTCTGAAAAAACAAACTCCACCGGAAATTGTTCCGCAATCACCTGAAAATTTGAGCCATTACCAGAGGCAAAAACCGCTATTTTTTTCATTTGATGATGACACTTTCGTTTTCTTTCTTGACGATGCGACCAATTTCATAGACTGGTTCATCCAGCAATTCCTTGACTCGACCTACATTTTCAGGGCTAACTGCCAGCATAAGTCCCACACCCATATTGAAGATTTCAAACATTTCTTCATGCTTGATTTCACCGTATTTTTCCAGAGCTTTGAAAATAGGAAGGACTGGAACCTTGTCTTCCTCAATCTCAGCAGCTAGGTCAGCCGCAAACATACGAGGAACATTTTCGATAAATCCACCACCTGTGATGTGGGCAATACCGTTGACCAACTCTTCCTTGATGAGTGGCAAGACAGCCTTGACATAGATACGAGTCGGCTCAAGAAGGACTTCCTTGAGTTTCTTGCCTTCCAATTCTGGCAAGACTTCCTCACCCGTGTAGTCGGCAAAAACACGACGGACGAGCGAGTAACCATTTGAGTGGATACCACTTGAAGCAAGTCCGAGAAGAACATCGCCTTCTGCCACCTTTGAGCCGTCAATAATTTGAGATTTTTCAGCCACGCCGACTGCAAAACCAGCCAAGTCGTAGTCATCTTCGCCGTACATACCAGGCATTTCAGCCGTTTCTCCACCGATGAGGGCAGCGCCTGCCTGCACACAACCTTCTGCCACACCAGCGACCACTTGTTCTAGTTTAGCTGGTTCATTCTTGCCAGTCGCTACGTAGTCGAGGAAATAGAGGGGCTCCGCACCCGCAGCGATAATGTCATTGACACACATGGCAACACAGTCCTGCCCAATCGTGTCATGCTTGTCGTACTTGATAGCCAGCATGAGCTTGGTTCCGACACCGTCAGTTCCCGAAATCAAGACAGGCTCTTTGACACCTGTTTTTGAAAGGTCAAACATGCCACCAAAGCCACCCAGAGCTCCCATGACACCTGCACGCTCCGTACGAGCCACATGCTTTTTAATTCGTTCAACAACTTCATAACCCGCTTCAACATCCACACCGGATTGCGCATAAGCATTTTTATTTGTCATTTGTTTATTCCTTTTCTTTTATGAAGAATAGCTTATTTGTAAAAACTGGTCTTTTCTTCCAAACTTCTACGATATTCTTCCTCATAGTCGTAGAGAGGAGTTGGGTAGTCGCCGTCAAAGTAAGCGACACAGAGACCACCGTTCGGCGCATCTGTTTCAATACCAATCGAATCAATCAAACCTTCAACAGAAAGATAGGTCAGGCTATCCGCACCAATGATTTGGCAGGTTTCTTCGACCGTATGATTAGCCGCAATCAGCTCCTGACGCGTCTGGATATCAATCCCGTAAAAACATGGATAAGCTAGCGCTGGACTACCAATGGCAACATGAACCTCAGACGCACCTGCTTCTTTCAAAAGCTGAACGATGCGGCGAGAGGTTGTCCCACGAACAATGGAATCATCAATCATAACTACACGTTTGCCTTTGACAACACCCGAAACGGCAGACAGTTTCATCCGCACCCCTTGCTCCCGCAATTCTTGAGTCGGTTGGATAAAGGTACGTTGCGTGTATTGATTTTTAATGAGCCCCATTTCATTTGGCAGACCAGACTCCTCCGCAAATCCCATAGCTGCGCTGAGTGAGGAATTTGGCACACCGACCACGATATCCGCTTCGTGCTTAAATTCACGCGCCAATTGAGCCCCCATACGTTTGCGAGCTGTATGGACATTGACACCGTGGATATTGGAGTCAGGACGAGCAAAATAGATATACTCCATAGAGCAAATCGCCAACTGTGTATCATCTGTATAGCTATCATACTGGATGCCCTTATCATCAATGATCACAATCTCTCCAGGCTTCAAATCGCGAATCCACTCAGCACCAATAACTTCAAAAGCACAGGTTTCTGACGAAACCACCACCGCTCCGTTTGCCATTTTCCCAATAGAAAGTGGACGGAAGCCATTAGGATCAAGCGCCGCAATCAACTTGTCCTCAAACAGCAGGATATAAGCAAATCCACCTTTTACAAGGCTGAGCGCCTCTTTGATTTTGCCCATCAAGTTCGGATTGTGACTCCGACGAATGAGGTGGGCCAAGATTTCCGAGTCCGAAGTTGAACTGAAAATTGCTCCTCTTTGTTCCAATTCTTTCTTGAGCGATTCTGCATTGGTCAAGTTTCCGTTGTGAGCAAGTCCAAACTGCATATCATGAAAGCGAAAAATGAAAGGCTGGATATTATCCGCAGAAGCTTCTCCTGCAGTCGCATAACGCACATGTCCAATAGCAGCAGATCCTGTCAATTTATCCAAATTAGCAGGATTTCTGAACACTTCTGATAAAAGCCCCATATCACGATGACGCTTCAATTGCCCCTGATCATTGGAGAGGATTCCTGCCCCCTCCTGACCACGGTGCTGAAGACTATGGAGACCAAAATAGGTCAATTTAGCAGCATCTGGATGCCCCCAAATACCGAAAACACCACATTCTTCATTAAGAGATTTTACTTCGTATGTCATTTTTTATACCTAATTTTTATTTGTGTAGCACCAAGAGCCAGAGCTACATGGCTTTTACATTACAGATATTGTCTATCGGAAAAACCGCAAATCTTATTTTCCAGTAAAGTATTTAACCGCTGATGCAAAGAGATGTTGATCTTTATTTCCTGGGATGTTTTGGAAAAGACCATCCTCATAACGTTCTGAGTGCCCCATTTTACCGATGATTTGACCATTCTTGCTGGTAATTCCTTCGATGGCATTTACAGAACCATTCGGATTGTACTTAGAATCCATACTTGGTTTGCCGTCAAAGTCAACATATTGGCTAAAGATTTGACCATTGTCACGGAGCTCTGCAAATTCCTCAGCCGTCACGACAAACTTCCCTTCGCCGTGCGATACTGGAATGGCATGGATATCGCCCACTTGTACTCCAGCCAACCATGGCGAGTTGGTATTGGCAATCCGAGTTTCCACCATCTTGGCCACGTGTTGGTTGGCATCATTGTAGAAGAGGGTTGGACTAGTACTGTTAGCATCCTCAAAGTTCCCGTATGGAAGAAGACCCGATTTGACCAAGGCTTGGAATCCATTACAGATACCGATAATCAAGCCACCACGAGCGATAAAACTATCAATGGCTGCACGCACTTTTTCATTGAGCAAGATGTTGACGATAAACTTAGCTGATCCATCTGGTTCGTCAGCAGCTGAGAAGCCACCTGCAAAGAAGAGGATATTAGCCTTGCCGATATTGTCAACCATAATTTCAACTGACTTGACAATAGCCTCTTCATTCAAGGTCACAAATGGCACCAAGTTGACCTCTGCACCTTCTTTTTCAAATGCTTTAGCTGAGTCATATTCTGAGTTGGTTCCTGGGAAGACTGGGATGTAAACCACAGGTTTTTCAATAGTTTCCTTGGCTTTGATGACTGCGTCAGAAGCGACAGCTGGAACTTCAGCCAATTCTTTGGCTTGTGCAAATTCAGTAGGGTAAACTTCTTCTAGTTTTCCTTGGAAAACACTGTCAAGTTTGTGTCCATCTAGCTTCACACCGTTGACAACGAGTGTAAAGTCTGCGCTTGTTTGTCCAATCTTCTCTACTCCAGCAATTTCTTCAGGAGATGTGAAGACAAATCCACCCAATTGAGCTGTTAAAGAACTTTCAAGTTCAGGCAAGATTACCTCTGCACCAATATGATTTCCAAAGGTAGCAAGAGCTAAACTTTCAACGACACCACCGTATTTGACAGCTGATGCAGATGTCACTTTGTGAGCCTCTTGAAGGGCTTCAAACTGAGCGAAGTTAGACTTGATAAGATCAAAGTCAATCTCTTGTGCTAGATTTTGACCTGGGATGTAGTAGATGTTTTCACCAGCAGTCTTAAACTCAGGAGAGAGGACCTTACGGCTATCTGCCGTCGTCACCCCAAAGGCAACCAAGGTTGGTGGCACGGTCAATTCTTCAAAGGTACCAGACATGGAATCCTTACCACCGATAGATGGCAAGCCAAGCTGGATTTGTGCTTCGATAGAACCTAGGAGCGCTGCTACTGGCTGACCAAAACGCTCTGCCTGTTTGTCCATACGCTCGAAATACTCTTGGTAAGAGAAGCGAGCCTTAGACCAGTTGGCACCAACAGCCACCAAACGAGCAGTCGCTTCGACTACTGCATAGGCAGCACCGTGATATGGAGACCATTCTGCTACATAAGGGTTAAATCCTTGAGCCATGACTGACGCAGTATGCGTCACACCGTGCTGAACTGGCAATTTTTGCACAGATGCCTCAGTTGGTGTGAGTTGGTAGCGACCACCAAGTGGGTGATTGACCGTTGAACGACCGACCGAACAGTCAAAGATAGTTTGTAAACCTTTTTGACTCGCATGGTTGAGATCAGACAGAACCGCAAGGGTATCAGCTTCAAGTGTGTCAGCAGATGTTTGACGTTCTTCCGGAAGCTTGACATCCTTGTCTACCACCTTGGCATCAACGACTACGCGCACACCGTTTGTATCAAGGAAACGACGTTCCAAGTCAACAATGGTTTCACCATTCCAATGCATGACAAGATTTGGTTTTTCAGTCACTGTTGCCACAACAACAGCGTCAATATTTTCTTTATTACATTCTGCAACGAAGGCATCTACATCCTCAGGACGCACCACAACTGCCATCCGTTCTTGTGATTCAGAGATGGCAATTTCTGTACCATTCAAGCCTTGGTATTTAAGAGGAACCTTGTTGAGGTCGATTTCAAGACCATCTGCCAATTCACCGATAGCCACACAGACACCACCAGCTCCAAAGTCGTTGGATTTCTTGATAAGACGAGTGACATCGCCATTACGGAAAAGGCGTTGGATCTTGCGTTCTTCGATGGCATTCCCTTTTTGAACCTCAGCACCAGCAGTCTCTACAGACTCAACCGTTTGAACCTTGGAAGACCCTGTCGCACCACCGACACCATCACGCCCAGTCTTACCACCGAGGAGGATAATGACATCGCCCGCTTCCGGTTTTTCGCGGACTACATTGCCCTTAGGAGCAGCACCAACAACGGCACCTAGCTCCATGCGTTTAGCTACAAAGCCTGGGTGGAAGTATTCACGAACGTAAGTCGTCGCCAGACCAATTTGGTTCCCATATGAAGAATAACCATGAGCCGCTGTCTTCGAAATGACCTGTTGTGGCAATTTCCCAGCACGAGTCGCTGAAATCGGTGCTGTAATATCACCCGCGCCTGAGATACGCATAGCTTGGTAGACGTAGGAACGACCTGACAATGGGTCACGAATAGCCCCACCGATACAAGTAGCTGCTCCACCAAATGGCTCAATTTCCGTTGGGTGGTTATGAGTTTCGTTCTTAAACATAAGAAGCCATGGTTCCTTGACACCATCAACATCCACTTCAATTTCAACTGAGCAGGCATTAATTTCATCAGACACTTCCATATCGTCCAAACGACCGTTAGCACGCTCGTAACGACCAAAAATAGTCGCCATATCCATTAAGGTTTGTGGTTTCTCCGAACGTCCCAATTCATCACGCATGGCAATATACTTTTCATAAGTCGCTTGCAATTGCTTTTGGAATTTAGAAGCTGAGAAATCAATCTGTTTCAACTCTGTCTCAAAAGTCGTGTGACGGCAGTGGTCGGACCAATAAGTGTCCAAAACCTTGAGCTCTGTCTCAGTTGGCACGCGCCCGATTGATTTGAAATAGTCTTGGATAAAGAGCAAATCATCCACTTCCATGGCCATCCCTTGCTCGGCCTTGTAGCGGGCAAAGTCTTCTGCCGTATAGCTTTCAAAGAAAGTCAATTTGGGAATAGTCTTGTCTGACTCAGAAAATTCCTGCTTGGCAATCCCTGTCGTGATGTCCTTGAAACGAGAATCAACTGGATTGAGCAGGTAGTTCTTGACTGCTTCTAACTCAGTCGTATCAATATCTTTATTAACCAAGTACAGTTGGGCTGTGTTGACCGTCACATCACTCGAACTTCCCAGTAAAAGCAAGGCTTCTTGTGAAGAAGCTGCACGCTGGTCAAACTGCCCTGGCAGGCTTTCAATGGCAAAGAAAGCATAGTTGGCAAGATCCGCTTGCACAGCCGCTTCGTCCAATACATGGTCGGTCACCTGCTCAGAGAAGATGTGTTTCTCTGCAGGTGCAAATAAGTCCTCTGCCAAATCAAAGACATCATAAACTTGCACAATGCGAATACTTTTCAAAGTTGAAAGTCCCAAGTTATGCTGGAGCTCCCTTACCAAACTCTCTGACTTAACCTGAAAATCAGCCTTTTTTTCAACAAAAATACGTTTATCCATCAATTCTTATTCCTTTATTTCAGTTCTTACAATGTTCCCAACGACTTCTAGGTTGTTATTTCAAACCCTGCAACTTTTCCCAGACAATCTCGTAAACGTCTGTTAGTTCTCCCAAGCCACGGCGGAAAACATCCTTATCCATGTGGTTGCCATCCGCATCCCACAAACGGCAGTTATCTGGTGAAAACTCGTCTGCCAAGATAATCTTGCCATCCTTGTCAAAACCGAACTCTAGCTTAAAGTCAATCAATTTAAGACCAATCTCAGCAAACCAATCCTTCAAGAGCTCATTGATACGACGGGTTTCTTCCTTCAAGTAAGCAATCTGCTGGTCATCCGCAATTTTAAGGAATTTCACATGCTCATCATTGATAAAGGGATCATCCAAATCGTCATTTTTATAGTAAAATTCGACAATTGGAGTCTCAAATGCGATACCTTCTTCTACGCCAAAACGTTTTGAAAAGGAACCAGCCGTGTAGTTGCGGAGCACAACTTCCAAAGGAATAATCTCCACCTTTTTATTGAGTTGTTCCGTGTCCGAAATTTTCTCCACAAAGTGAGTCGCCACACCAGCCGCATTTAATTTCTCAAAAATAAAAGATGAAATCTGATTATTTAACACTCCCTTGCCCGCAATCTGCTCCTTCTTGACACCGTTGAAGGCAGTCGCCTGGTCCTTGTAAGTTGAAATAATAAGATTTTCATCCTCTGTTGTATAGATATCTTTAGCTTTTCCCGAATAGATCAATTCTTTTGACATTTTAAAGTTCGCCTTTCGTATTTCTTTACTTCATTCTACTACAAAATAACGGAAATAGCAAGAATTTGCGAACGACAGCGAAGGTAGCTCTTTTTAACATTAAGAAAAACTGTAAAATCAAAACATTTTACAGTTTTAAAAGTATAATATTGCATTAAAAACAAACATTATTCTCTGTTTAAAAATTGATCCCAATAATAGCGGAAATAACTTTTCTTTCCTGTGATTAGTGTCAAACGTCCTTCTGAACCGTAGCGAAGCTCTTCTGCTTGTTCAGGAGTCAGACTTGTCTCCGCCTCTATTTTAAAGAAATTTCCCTTTTCAGTCTTGGTAGCTGTCGCATCAATATTCGTAATCGCAGAAACAAGAATAAGTTCTTTGTTGGCATCCTTGGTTGTAGTAAAGCGAACAGAATCACCTACTTTGAGCCTTGCAACATCTTTTGAGCTGAGATAAGCTGTGAGTTTGGTTTTGCCTTCTCTTTCTAAGGCCGGGTACAGTTGGGCTAGCAGGGTTCCTTCTGCGACCATCGTAGATTCACTGGTCTCAGGATTAAGGTGAAGCACCCCATCCTCACTTGCTGTAATCTTCCCCTTCTCTAGGAGACCTCCTTGTACCTTCTTACCCGATTCCGCCTCCAAAATTTTCTGATCTAGAAGAGTTAATTCCTGGCCAACTTTGACTAAGTGCTGAGACTTGAGCGATTCCAGTTGACTATCCAGTCCCGTTGCGTGAGCCTGTTGAGCTCCAGAACCCGCATACTGAACACGATAAGTAGCTAAACTAGACTCTAGCTGGCTAATTTGGGCATCCACCTGTGCAATAACTTGCGATTTAGCTTGCGGATCTTCTCCAGCTTGGTTTTTATAGGTCTGATAAAAAGAGTAAGCCGCATTTTGACTATCCAATTGAGCTCCTGTTTCAATCGCCGACTTAGCTGTTTTGTAATCTCGAATTTTATCCTGTGTTTGGCTGATAAGATTGCCAATCTCGGCCTGACTCTGACTTGCTGCCGCATTCTGCGAGGAGATGTTGGCATTTTGCTGAGAAACATTACTCCTAAGACTACTAGCTTGGCTGAGATAGTCTCGAAACATCTCCTGATAACCAAACTTATCCGCCTCTGGAAATTGATCACTCCCCTCTTTCAAACTGGATTGCAAATACCCTAACTGTTTTTTTTGATCCTTTAACATCTCCAGCTGACTGGCGTATGCTTCAGCTTGAACAGCCTCTGCCCCTTGCTGGTACTGAACAAGGAGATCACCCTGCTTGACTAGTTTGTTTTCTTCTAGATAATTGGCCACGATGCGTTGATTGCTAGTCGATTGGATATTGGCAATGATCCGACTAGGTTCGACAGTCGCTCGGGTAGACAAACTAATCTCCTTCTCTGCAAAGACTGCAAATCCCAGTAGAAACACGAGTAGAAGAAACATGGGTAAAATCACTCGACTGGAAAAATTATGATAACGACGATGGTAAAACTCCGCACTTTCTAAAAATTCTGGTTGCATCTTCTCCTCTTTCTAGCTATTCACCAAATGGGCGTAAAAGCCACCTCGAGCAAGCAAATCTACATGGTTTCCTTCTTCGATAATCTTGCCCTGATCCAAAACAAGAACCTTCTCTGTCCGCTCAGCAATGGTCAAGCGGTGGGCGATGAAAATCAAGGTCTTATCCAAAGCCATAAGATTATCCACAATCCGCTTCTCTGTCAAAATATCCAGACTGCTGGTCGCCTCGTCCAATATCAAGACAGGCGCATCTGTCAAGAGAGCACGCGCCAGAGCGATTCGTTGCCGTTGCCCACCAGAAATCCCTGCCCCATCCGAAGTCAATTCTGTCTGGTAATTCAGGGGCATGCGCTCAATATCCTCCCGAATCTCAGCCAACTCAACCGCCTGTAAGATATCTTCCTGAGTCGTCCCCTCCTTGGCTCCTAAAAGAAGATTCTCTAAAATCGTCCCGTTAAAGACATAGGGCTGTTGAGGCAGGTAGTTGATATACTGACGCAAAGCCTTTTTGTCAATCTGATTAAGATTGACACCACCCAGACTAATCTCTCCCTGACTTGGATCGTAGAAATTAACCATCATCTTGGCTAAGGTGGTCTTACCCGAACCTGAAATCCCCACGAAAGCCATCTTAGACCCTTGTGGAATGGTCAAATTGATATCCGACAAGACATCACGCCCATAGCCATACTTATAGTGAACTTGTTTAAAGGTCATATCCCCTTGCATCATGCTCAAATCTTCTACCGTTTTCTTCTCCTCAAACTCCGAAGCTACTAGATAAACCTCGTTCAGACGGTTATTGGCAACCTGCGCTGTCTGAAGTTTGGTTTGTAGGTTAATGATATTTTCCAAAGGATTGGTAAAGTAAACAAGCAGGGTGTTATAAGTAATCAGCTGACCCAAACTCATTTTCCCATCCATGACAAGAATAGCTCCCAGCCAGAGAACGGCAACATTGAGCAGGAGCTGGGCAACTTTTTTCAGAGCCTTTTGCTGGCTTTCTGCCCGACTGTAGGTAAAGGATTTTTTCAGATAAGCCACAAATTCCTTATCAATCTTTTGATAGCGTGAACTTTCACTAGTCAAAGATTTAATGGTCTCAATACCGTTGATGTCCTCGATGATAGAAGAAGACAGAACCGCATTGGCTTCCATAGTGTCCCGATTCATCTTTTCAAAAGGTTTCATAAAGGCAAAGATAATCACTGTATAGATGGGAAGGGCAAGCAGACTAATGAAAAAGAGTGTCATATTTTGTGAAAACAAGACAAGCGAAATAATCAAAATCGTCGACACATCCAAAAAGATAGATAAAATGGTCGACGCTAGCGCGTCAATGATACTGTTAGCATCCGTGAAACGAGACACGATTTCCCCTGTCCTGCGTGTCGCAAAAAAGGACATTGGCAGGTGAAAAACATGCTTGATGTAGGACAAAATCACATCAATTGACAGACGTTGCCCCAAAACAAGTAAGAGATACTCCTGCGCGTAGGACAAGATCTGCTGGAGGATATAGACGATGACCAGCCCAATAGAGATGATGCCCAGTGTCGAACGCATCTGGTCTGGCACATAGGTATCAATGATAGACTGAAGATAATAAGAACCCACAATGTTAATCAGGGTTACCAAGAGTGTCGCTAGGACGATATTGGTAATTAAGCCATGCTGTTTGAGTAAGATTGGCAAGAAAGATAGGAGCCCCTGTTTTTTCTCCTTATGGGGTTTATAGTCTGGAGATGGCGCCATAAAGAGACTGATCCCTGTCCACTCTTGCGCAAATCGCTCACGGGAAATCTTGGTCAGCTTGACACCAGGATCTGGATCAGCGATATGGATGGTCTTCTTATCCCGACCTGTCACCACATAGTAGTGGAGCAATTTCCCTTCCTTAAGCACATGAGCCACAAAAGGAAAGGTCAAATCTGGCAAGTCAAAGAGCGTCATATCCGCCTTGATAGCCCGCGTCTCAAAGCCAAGCTCCTCTGCCACCTTTACAAGCCCCAAAGCAGTCGTCCCATCCATGGTCGTCTTGGCCAACTCTCGTAGATGAGCCAAGGAGTAATAACTACCGTAGTAGCTAAATATCATAGCCAAGGAAGCCACGCCGCAATCCATCTGATCCACCTGAGGACGATAGTGTTTTTTCCCAAATTTCATATCCATCTCCTTTTTTCTAACAATCTCTTAAAAACTTTGTAAGATTATTTTAACCAAACGAAGAAGAAATCGGAAAATTATTTCTGAAAAAACAATATCCACGCCTGAACAGCACTTTTAGTCAAAGAAAATAGGCAGAACAAGTGTCCTACCTACTAAAAATATGGTATAAAAGGAAATTGACTTTTTACTGTCACCCTGGGCAAGCTTGGAACAAATAAATCATTGATAGTAACATTTACGACATCCTATTTATTACTACAATTTCTAATGTCCCTACTATTTCTAAGCCACCTCTGGTATGATCTATTCCTAGTCAGAATAGATAACGCCGTTCTAAATTACGATTTTTTTAAACTCCAATGTGATGCATTCTTAAATCTTACCTTACCCATTTTTAGCGCAGAATAATAAGTCATTCTTAATCTCTCACTCTACTTGCTTTTTATTAACCTTATATCCTACATAAAACAACCCCAGCAGAATCGGATAGGTTTCTGGATAAAACAAGGTATTGATCGGATTTTTCAAAATCAAATACGTGGCGATGTAGATAATGAGTGATACAGTAAAATATCCCTCAGCAAATCCTAATAAGAATTGTTTCATGTTAGGCTCCTATTTACCTGATAAGAAAGGCGGAAAAACTCCGCCATTCACATGCACAAAATCCTTTTCATTCAGATTCATCATTTATAGTTTTGATTATCTTTTGACAGATCTTTGCAAAAAATACCAAAATAGCCCGAAGCAAGCAAGCCAACTAAAGTCCATTGCCAATCAAAGGATACTAATGAACCTGTACGAATCACATGAAGCGCGAGATGCAGACCAATTGCCAACAAAGGAACTATAGTGGCTAATTTAGGCAAGAGTGTATTGAGATTAAGGTTATGGTTGCTCATTATCTAACGCCCACGACGAGCCAAATCTGAACCAAATTTGTAACCAGCGTTAAAAATTTGTACGGCAGCGTTCAATACTCCTGCAATCCCAACTGCTTCAGCAAGGCCAAATCCTCCTTTTGTTCCGATTAATTCATCGTCAGATAATTGATAAAATTGTTCCAAGTTCATATTCATAGTTACTCCTTTGTGTTATATTTTACTGCTATGTAAATAATTAAAATGAGTATTGGATAGGTAAATACTTCTGAAATCTCCATAAAATTCACACTATACTTTCCTGACAATATTTTATAGTCAATTAAAATTTGAATTATAGTGAAAATAATACGTAGAAATAAAAATATCCCTAATAATATCACTTCTTTTTTAAAAAACATACGAATGCCTCTCCAGCTACAACCTGACTAGGGTCTATTCGCGTAATACCCCAATGCTGCTCCACCAGCAAAAAGCGCTGTCGCCCCACCTACCACTGCTCCACCTACTTTCCAAATAGACACTCCAGCAATTATAAGAGGAAGTGCTCCCCCATCCACATCCATCAACTCTTCTTCTGTAAGAGCTGCAAAGTTCTGTTCCATTTTTTCAAAGTTTGTCATCTTTTTTCTCCTTTATTTCTATTTTTTAGTTTACGATTTCTAGCTCTTAAACCATTTTAAAAACCAGATTGGATAAATTACTGAAATCATTTTTTCTCTCCTTCCTTTTCTTCTCACTTATCTATTCGAGAAGTGATTTAAAATGAACAGGTAAATTTCATTTATTTTAAATACCATTTGATAAACCATGGCAATAAGATTGGTAAATACATCGCGTAGTCTCCTTCCTTTCTCTTACCTTATCTATTCGAAAAACAATTCGAAAATGAACAATTCATTCATTTTTATTTTAAAAACCACTTAATGAACCACGGATAAAAACCGGTCACATACATGAACGTTCCTCCTTTTTTCTTTCTCATCTCTCTATTCGCAATTTCTACTAAAAATTTTAATGTTTTTCTTTTTTCTGTAAACAAAAAACAACATGACTTGCATGTTGCTTTTTGCTATATCTTACCTTTAATAGTTCCGACCACATCTGCCACACTTTGTAGTTGATCAATTTCCTCATCACTGATCTCGATACCAAATTCATCTTCTAGCGTTAGGACGAACTCCATCAAATCCACTGAGTCCGCATCTAGATCGTCTTTCAAACTCAAGGCTTCTGTCACGACAAAGTCTTCTCCCTGTCGCTCTTGGATAATGGTTACAATACGGTCAAAAATTTCTTTTTCTGTCATCTTTTTTATTCTCCTGAAAATTCACGCGCAGTCTGAGCAACTACGTCTGTTTCGAGCATGGTACGAATCTGGCGAATCGTACTGTACACAGCCTTGGCATCGCTTGAGCCATGGGTCTTAACAACAGGTGCTTTGACACCAAACAAGACTGCCCCACCAACATCTGAATAGTTGAGTTGCTTTTTCAAACCTCTAAGGCTATCCTTTAGAAGAAGAGCACCTAGTTTCGCTCGAAGGCCACCACCTGTAATAGCCGTCTTAAGCAAGCCCATGATACCCATGGCTGTCCCTTCAATGGATTTGAGAACAGCGTTTCCCGTGAAACCATCTGTTACGACAACATCCGCAACGCCATTCATCAGATCACGTGCTTCCACGTTTCCGACAAAGTTCAGATTCTCATCAGCTACTAGTAAGTCATAAGTTTCCTTACGAAGCGGGTCTCCCTTGCTGCTTTCTGTTCCATTGTTGAGCAAACCAACACGTGGTTTCGAAATCCCACGAACATTTTTCGCATAGAAGGAACCCAAAACAGCGTATTGGTGCAGATGATGGGCTGTATTTTCCGCATTGGCTCCAAGGTCTAGCATGTCAAAGCCTTTTCCATCAATAGTCGGCAAGGTAGACATGAGTCCAGGACGATCAATGTTCTTGATACGACCCACGATGAAGAATCCTGCAGCCAACAAGGCACCTGTGTTGCCAGCAGAGAGGACGGCGTCTGATTCTCCCTCTTTGACAGCTTTAGCCGCCAATACCATGCTGGCATTTTTCTTCTTACGGATTGCTTTTGTCGGCTCATCATCTGAGTCAATTTTCTCATCCGTATGGATAATGCTGACGCGCTCTATCGCTGTTAGATATTGCTTGATTTTGCTTTCATCTCCATAAAGTTGAATCTCAATATCTGAAAAGTCAGCCAGGGCTTGATTGACACCCTCAACGATGGCTTGAGGTGCATAATCGCCCCCCATAGCATCTACTGCAATTTTTTTCATTTGTCTTCCTCTTTTAGTAATTGTCCCCAGTCTGCTAGGGAATCAATAAATTTCTTTGATTTTAGGTGAATTCCTACATACTCTTCGTAGATTTGGTCTATAAACTTGCGCAAGTCTTGCTTAATTTCAGGCTTGAGCGAAATGGTCTCCAAGGTCTCAAAATCAATGGCTTGAAATTGATTGAGCAGATAAGGGATATTGGGATTGAGATGGCAACGTCTCTCATCTTCATGATAATGCTCTGGGCAGAGGCAGGCTCCATATTTAAAAGAAAAGTCAAAGGCCTGACCCACCCGATGGCAAAAGACACACTCATTAAAATTAAGGCTGATTCCAAATCGAGTCAAGATTTGAATTTCAAAAATATTGGTTAAGACCTGATAATCTAGGCCTGTTTCCATCAACTCCAGAGTCTTCTTCGAGAAAGCAAACAAGGGAGCATCCTGCTGATTATCCTGCAAACTAGCATCTGCAAGAGCAGCCACATAGGTTGCATAGGCCATAACAAAGAGATCACTATTAATCTTGGGAAAGGTCATCACCTCATGGTAGTCCTCGATGTAGCTAAGCCCATCATCATTGATACGCAAGAGAAATCGTGCCAACACCAAGGGCTGAATAACCGGAGCTAGTTTGGACTGGCCAGCGTGTTTGACGAAAAACATGCACTTGCCTGCCTGCTCGGTAAAAATCTTGACTAGCTTGTCATCCTCCCGAAAATTACGATTGTAGAGCACCAAGCCTTGACTCGTGATAGACTGAATCATGCTTCTCTCATGTACTCCTCAAGTCGTTTCATGGCCTCTCTGATCGTTTCCATGCTAGCTGCATAGGACAGACGCACATAGCCTTCTCCGTAACATCCAAAGGCTGCACCAGGGATAAAGGCAACGGCTTTCTTATAGGCAAAATCCTTCAGAAAAGCAAAGGAGTCTTGATTGTAACCTGCTGGAATCTTAGCAAAGATATAGAAGGCCCCGTCTGGTTTGATAATCTCAAAACCAAGAACAGTCATCTTTTTGATGATATAATCTCGACGCTGAATGTATTCCTTCTTCATAGGCTCTGCGTCGTTTTTACCAGCTGTCAAGGCTTCCACTGCAGCATGTTGAGCCATAGTGTTTGCGGCAGTTACCAAGTATTGGTGACTCTTGATCAACTGAGCTGTGAAAGCTGCAGGAGCAAAGATAAAGCCTAAACGCCAACCTGTCATGGCATGAGACTTAGATAAGCCATTGATGATAATGGCCTGATCTCTCAGCATAGTTCCCAGAGATACATGGGCTTCCCCTGTATAGGTCAATTCTGAGTAAACCTCATCACAGACAACAAAAATCTCATACTTGCGTAAAACGTCTGCCAAGGCTTCCAACTGCTCCCGACTATAGGTAATTCCTGTCGGATTGGCTGGATAGTTGAGAATAACCGCTTTGAGCTTGTCCCCCTGCTCCAAAATTGCCTTCTCCAACATTTCAGGAGTCAAGACAAAACCATTTTCAGTTGTATCAATCTCGACAATCTCTGCCCCAACTAGGTTGACAATAGGTTCATATCCTGGATAAGCAGGAGCTGGCAAAAGAACCTTGTCTCCTTCTTCTAAGATAGCTGTCAAAGTAGCAGATAAGGCCTCTGTCGCTCCGATAGTAACCAAGATTTCATTTTCAGGATTGTAGTCCAACTGGTATTTTTCTTTTACAAAATCACTAGCTGCCTGACGCAAGGTCAGTAAACCGCTCATCCCTGTATAGTAGGACTGGTTCTGGTCAATCGCTCGCTTGGCTGCCTCCTTGATATGATCTGGCGTTGTAAAATCAGGTTCCCCCAAGGTCAAACGCAAGACCCCAGGAATCTCTGAAATTGCCTGGTCAAACTGGCGAATCAAGGAAACTTGAATCTTGTCTAACTGTTTATTAAAGCGCTTGGTTAAGTCCATAGATATCCCCCTTGCTTACAGAACATAGTACTATTATACTACAAAAGCTTCCTGACCGCAAAATCCATCTGAAACCCGCATTTTTCACTTTCTGTTTTACTTTTCTTCTCGACAGGACTATAATAATAAGTGCTTATTTTCGGAGGTTTATATGTCATTTTTATCAAAAAATGGAGCAGGAATCTTGGCCTGCCTTCTCATTTCTATCGTATCTTGGTGCCTAGGAGGATTTTTCCCCGTCGTGGGTGCACCTGTCTTTGCAATTTTTGCAGGAATGCTCCTCCACCCCTGGCTCTCACCCTACAAACAACTAGACGCAGGTTTGACCTTTAGTTCCAAGAAATTGCTCCAGTATGCCGTTATCTTACTCGGTTTTGGTCTCAATATCTCGCAAGTTTTCGCAGTTGGACAAACTTCACTCCCTGTTATCCTATCAACGATTTCAATTTCCTTAATCGTTGCCTACCTCTTCCAGCGTTTCTTTGCGTTAGACACAAAACTAGCTACCTTGATTGGAGTGGGTTCTTCTATCTGCGGTGGCTCTGCCATTGCTGCGACAGCACCCGTTATCCATGCCAAGGAAAAAGAAGTTGCCCAAGCCATTTCCGTTATCTTTTTCTTCAATGTTTTGGCTGCGCTCATCTTTCCAACCCTAGGAACCTGGCTTCACCTATCCAATGACGGCTTTGCCCTATTTGCAGGAACTGCGGTCAATGATACTTCTTCTGTAACGGCCACAGCTAGTGCCTGGGACAGTCTTTACCATACCAATACCCTTGAGTCTGCAACCATTGTGAAACTCACACGCACCCTAGCAATCATTCCCATCACTCTCTTTCTCTCCTACTGGCAAAGCCGCCAACAAAAAAACAGCCAAGATTTTCAACTAAAAAAAGTCTTCCCACTTTTTATCCTTTATTTCATCCTAGCCTCTCTCTTAACGACTCTTCTCACCTCTCTCGGTGTGTCTAGTAGCTTCTTTACCCCTCTCAAACAACTCTCTAAATTCTTTATCATCATGGCCATGAGTGCTATCGGTCTCAAAACCAATCTGATTGCCATGGTTAGATCCAGTGGCAAATCTATTGTCCTCGGAGCCCTTTGCTGGATTGCTATCATCCTCACCAGTCTTGGCATGCAAGCATTGATTGGTACTTTATAACACAAAAGGTAGCCCATGGCTACCTTTTTATTTCTCCAGAATTAAGCGAGTATGTTCTCTCTTGATACAGCGATTCATCACGATGTCATCGCATCCTCCAGCACGCAGGATTTCTTCTGCTTCTAGGCTTTCAAGTCCCAGTTGTGCCCAGAAAATTTTGGCATCCGCCTTGAGAAAATCACGCGCCACATCTGGTAAAAACTCGCTCCGTCGGTATACATTAACAATATCCACAGGAAAAGGAATCTCAGCTAGACTCGCATAAACCTTCTCTCCCAAAATTTCCCCACATGCAGCCTTGGGATTAACTGGAATGATTTTATAGCCCCGAGCCTGCATTTCCTTAGTCACTCGATTGCTAGTTGTTTCTTCACGATCAGACAAACCCACTACCGCTAACGTTTTACTGGTCGCCAGATACTGACGAATCACACCATCACTTGGATTGATAAATTCTTGGCTCATAGAAATCCTCCTTTTTTCTCAGTATAGCATATTTTGAAAAGGCTTGCAGATTTTGACTATAAAAATCTCCTAGCAGGAAAAGAAACCTGCTAGGAGTTCTGTCTACTTCAAGTGAAAGTTTAGATTTTTTTCTCGATACTAAATAATGGAGAAAGAGGACGTTTTTCGTGGATACGAACGATGGCATCTCCTAAGAGGTGGGCAATAGAAATCTGTTCAATCTTATCAATCAAACGCTCTTCTGGTAGGTAGATAGTATCCAAAACAACTAATTTCTTAATAGCTGATTTTTGGATATTATCCATAGCCGGTCCTGAAAGAACTGGGTGCGTACAGCTTGCGTAAACTTCAACCGCACCTGCTTCAGCAAGAGCATCCGCTGCATGACAGATGGTTCCAGCTGTATCGATCATGTCGTCAATCAAGATACAAGTCTTACCTTCTACCTTACCGATAATGTTCATCACTTCGCTGGTATTCATCTTGTCTACACTGCGACGTTTGTCAATAATCGCAATCGGAGTTTTCAAAAACTCTGCCAATTTACGAGCACGAGTCACCCCACCATGGTCTGGACTGACAACCACGTAGTCAGAGCCGACCATGCCACGACGTTCAAAATAGTCCGCAATCAATGGAGCACCCATCAAGTGATCTACAGGAATATCAAAGAATCCCTGAATCTGTGCAGCGTGCAAATCAATCGTCAACAAACGATCCACTCCAGCCACTTCTAGCATATTGGCAACGAGTTTTGAAGTGATTGGCTCACGCGCTCTTGCTTTTCTATCCTGACGTGCATAGCCATAGTAAGGCATGACAACGTTGACAGATTCTGCACTGGCACGCTTCAAGGCATCTACCATGATCAAAATCTCGAGCAGATTGTCATTTACAGGTGAACTAGTTGATTGTAGGATAAAGACGTGTTTTCCACGGATTGATTCTTCAATGTTGACCTGAATCTCTCCATCTGAAAATTGGCGAACAGTCGATTTCCCCAACTCTATCCCAATTTCTTGCGCCACACGCTCTGCCAATTCTCTATTAGAAGAAAGGGCAAACAGCTTTAAATCAGAAAAAGACATGATTTCCTCCGGTATTTATATATCACTTGTTTTTTACACAACATTTTCCATCTACCATTGTAGCGCTTTTTCCTTTATTTTTCAATCAAAAATAAAACAAGAGCAAACATTTATACCCTTGATTTATGCTATTTTATATTAGCTATATTGAAACTAAAAACCCTACATTTTAACAATCGATTTTATGCTAGGATGAGATTTTTTGAGACAAAGTTAGTATACTTCTCTCATACTCCCTGTATCCACATCGTAAACAGCACCTGAAATAACCACATCATCAGGAATCAGTGGAGATTCTCGAAGCAACTGCATGTCCTCTCTCACACTCTCTTCAACATCCTGGAATGGTAAAAAATCTTGATCAGACACATCAACTCCGAGCTCGTGTTTCAAATGTTCATGAAAACTTTCATTTTGAAAAGTTTGAGCTCCACAGTCTGTATGGTGAAGCACCACAATTTCTCTTGTCCCCATTTGTTGCTGGGAAATCACCAGTGAACGAATCATGTCTTCAGTTACTCGACCACCCGCATTCCGCAAGATATGGGCATCCCCAAGTGCCAGACCCAGAGCTTGCGCGACGTGTAGCCGTGAGTCCATACAGGTCACAATTGCTACTCTTGTTTTCGGCTTAAGTGGCAGATTTAATTTCCCATGAAGGGCAACATAAGCCTGATTGGCTTGCATAAACTGTTCAAAATACGACACGATTTCCCCCTTGAAAATTTGATCATCAAACATTTCTCCTATCTTATCATTTTTAAGAGAATTTGTCACAGATTAAGCAAAGATCTTTTTCAAAACTTCCTGAATAGTCGTCACACCAATAACTTCAATTTCCTTGAGTGGAGTAATTCCTGTCAAGGAATTCTTGGGTACATAAATCTTGGTAAAGCCCAGTTTTGCTGCTTCATTGATGCGTTGTTCGATACGATTCACGCGTCGAATTTCTCCGGTCAAGCCCAGTTCACCCACAAAACATTCCTGAGGATTGGTAGGCTTGTCCTTGTAACTAGAGGCAATAGCCACTGCAACGGCTAAGTCAATAGCAGGCTCATCCAATTTCACACCACCAGCAGATTTGAGATAGGCATCCTGATTTTGCAAGAGAAGCCCTGCTCGTTTTTCCAAAACAGCCATAATCAGACTTGCACGATTGAAATCAAGTCCTGTCGTCGTACGCTTGGCATTTCCAAACATGGTTGGTGTCACCAAGGCCTGTACCTCCGCCAAAATCGGACGGGTCCCTTCCATGGTCACAACGATTGACGAGCCAGTCGCCCCGTCCAAACGCTCTTCTAGGAAAACTTGACTCGGATTGAGCACCTCAACCAATCCACCCGACTGCATCTCAAAGATGCCAATCTCATTAGTGGAACCAAAACGGTTTTTGACCGCTCTCAAAATACGAAAAGTATGGTGACGCTCCCCTTCAAAATAAAGCACCGTATCCACCATATGCTCCAACATACGCGGACCAGCTAAAGTCCCTTCCTTGGTCACATGCCCTACGATAAAGATGGCAATGTTATTGGTCTTAGCCAACTGCATAAGCTCAGCGGTCACCTCACGCACCTGAGACACAGACCCCTGCACCCCTGAAATCTCAGGAGACATAATGGTCTGAATAGAGTCAATGATGAGAAAATCTGGTTGGATGCGCTCCACCTCAGATCGAACGCTCTGCATATTGGTTTCGGCATAGAGATAAAACTCGCTATCGATATCTCCCAAGCGCTCTGCTCGTAACTTAATCTGCTGAGCAGACTCCTCCCCACTAACATAGAGAACAGTCCCCACTTGAGACAGCTGGGTTGAGACTTGTAAGAGGAGGGTTGATTTCCCAATTCCTGGATCCCCACCGATAAGGACGAGACTCCCTGGTACCACTCCACCTCCAAGTACACGGTTGAATTCCTCCATCTCCGTCTTGGTTCGATTGACATTGATGGAAGTTACTTCAGCCAGTTTCATGGGTTTGGTTTTTTCACCTGTCAAGGACACACGCGCATTCTTGACCTCAGCAACCTCAACTTCCTCGACAAAAGAAGACCAAGACCCACAGTTGGGACAACGTCCTAGATACTTAGGTGAATTATATTCACAATTTTGACACACAAATGTCGCTTTTTTCTTTGCGATGATAAACCTCTTTCTAAATCTCTACCTCACACTCTATCACTTGGCAAAAATCAATTTTTTCATTAGGTACAAACTGGCGCATGAACATTCGATGAGCGACAACTACCACAGTTTGATGTTCTCGATACTTAGCCATGCATTCTAGAAAACGAGACTTCATCTCCGCAGCTGTCTCATATTGAATAGGGCTATTAGGAAGCAACTCTCCATTGTTTTCTAAAAACAGACATCCAGCTCTTTCAAAGTTTTCTATTCCTGTTTCATAGACCTGCCATTCGTGTAACATAGGCTCCACTCTCAAAGGAAGTCCAGTAGCACAAGAAACATAAGAAGCCGTTTCTAAAGCTCGCGTCACCGCAGAAGTCACTAGTAGGTTAGCTGATTGTAGCAAGGGATTTTGGCAAAGTTCCTGAGCTTGTTGTCGTCCCTTCTCAGATAAGGGGGCCAAATCCATTCCAAAACCTGTATAAGAACGTTCCTCTAACTCACGGTAATCTGGCTCCCCATGACGTACAAAGATAATCTTCATCTTAGTGCCCTGTTGATCCAAATCCACCAGTTCGCACGCCGTCTGCCTCATCTCCATCTGCGATTAAAAATGGTGCAAAAACGGCCTGAACCACACGTTCCCCAACTTCGAGAATCACTTCTTTGTCAGTAATGTTTTTCATCTGAGCAAAGATATGTCCCTCATTTCCAGGATTTCCATAATAATCCCCATCAATAACCCCCACAGAGTTAATCAAGACCAAGCCCTTCTTACGAGGATTTGATGAACGGTCATAAAGATAAAGCACTTCTGTCGGCTGCATATAGGCCTTAACACCTGTCGGAACTAAGACAATCTCGCCCGGAGTAATCACCGTACGTTCTGCTACCTTTAAATCGTAACCTGCTGCATGCGCTGTCTCACGCTTCGGCAGCAAATTTTTATCTGTAAAACTCGAAACCAATTCAAAACCACGAATTTTCATCTTTTTCTCTTTTCTATAATCATTTATTCTAGGCTATTTTATCTTATTTATTCGAAAAAAGCACGAAAAAAGAGCACACAATTCACACTCGCTTAGGGCTGCTGGATTCCTCCCCTGACCCGCTTCACGCAGAACTGTTGCTCCACTATCTATTGTACCACATTCTCCTCTGTTTTTAAAGAGAAATTATTTTTTCCGTCGATTTCGGAAAAAGTCCTGCATAATCGCTGCACACTCACTCTCCAAAACACCCGTTTCTACCTCTACACGATGATTGAGACGCTCATCTGTCAAAATATTGTACAAACTACCAGCAGCACCAAATTTCTGGTTTTTAGCCCCGTAAACTACATTTGGAATACGGGCAAGTCCAATCGCCCCACTACACATAACACAAGGCTCAATGGTCACAAACAACGTACAATCAAGCAGACGCCAACTCTCTTCACTTGCATTCGCATTTTCTATGGCCATGATTTCTGCATGCATAACCGCCCGTTGCAACTCCTCGCGCGCATTATGCCCACGACCAATGATCTCTCCATCCTTGACAATCACACAACCAATTGGAATTTCATCGTGTTCCAGAGCAATTTCTGCCTCTCTCAAAGCCTCTCTCATAAAAGCTTCTTTTTCTTCAACTGTATAATCCATAGTTTCTCTCTTTTCCTGCTTATCAATTCTATCATTATAGCATGTTTTCCTAGACAAAAAAAGAGCTCTATAATATTTACACTGACTAACTTTAGATAGTATTAAATCGCTGGATTATAGAAATAATGTTTTAAAAAGAGTATAATATTAGCAAAATTGATAGAAAATCAGAAATCATGAACTTAAAATAATGGAGATAACTGACATAGAAAGTTCAAGAGATGAATATACTGAAATTTATACAATAAACAATATGAAAGGGTAAATGATGAAATTAGAGTTATTACTGGATAAACCAAAATTTACCTTAATGTTTCCATATAAAAATCAATTTAATAGAGCAGGGGGACCATTCATGATATCTTTATCTGTTATGATTCTCTGGATTCTAAAGCATCTGATAGCTTATAATACCGATTTTACAGACAAGATTATTATAGCAATCGTACTGATTTATGCTCCACTTCTTCTATGGTTTATGGGGTATTATCTCTTCATAAATGGAGTAAAATTAGAAGTTCATAAAAACAATACTGTTCAGTATTATACCTATAGTAGCAGAGGCCTCAGCGTATTACATTATCAATTTAAACTTCAAGATATCGAACAAATAACCATTAAAAAGCGTCCCTTTAATTGTGCAAAGTTAACCATGAAAATTAGAAATCCTATTTTTTTAGAAGGATATGAGAAAAATCTAAATAAGCTAATAAGTGTCAGTATCATCACAGATAAACTGAAAGCAGATGTTTTTATGCACGAAATGAACCAAATTCAAAATGACAAATCAGGAAACCAAGTTATCAAATAAGCTAATTTACAAAAAATTTAATTTTATCTAACTTATAAATTCTAAAGAAAATAGTTCACTGAAGAGGCTGGGATCAAAAATCCCAACCTCATTTTTGCTTGGGTATGAGCCTTTGATGTGTTGGCAAATTTAACGATTTGTTGGTATTTTAGAATTCAAAAAGCTACTTTTACCAAAACTTCTTTTCTCCATTCACAACATTAACCAATTTACTCAAATGTTGAAACCTTACAGATATAGGTTTACCAAATCGAGACTTAGTCTAGAAATTTCTATCCCACTGTTTTTTCTTTATTTTAAAAAGTCAAGTAGAAGCCTATATAGGACTTATGAACTAAAAAAAGCCACCCAATGGGGTGACTTAGTAGGGAGATTATTATGAAAAAGAAAAGTTTAGGATATTTGTTACAACAAGTTAGGAGGTCTTCTTGTAACTGTCTATAGTATACCCGACCTGTCTTAAATAAATCTTAAAAATTTTCTTAAGACCAAACACTTTCTAAAATATTGGTTTGTTCACGACCAGGACCTACTGAGAATGTCGAAATACGAACGCCAACCAATTCACTCACACGACGAACATAGTTACGCGCATTCTCAGGAAGATCTTCCAAATTACGAACTCCTGTGATGTCTTCTGACCACCCTGGCAATTCTTCGTAGATAGGTTTGCAACGTTTCAACTGTTCAAGACTAGCTGGGTAGTGGTCGATACGTTGACCATCGAGATCATAGGCCACACAAATTTTCACAGTATCCAAACCGCTCAAAACATCAATAGAATTCAATGAAAGATTGGTAATACCAGATACACGGCGACTATGACGCATCACAACTGAGTCAAACCAACCCACACGACGTGGACGGCCAGTTGTTGTACCATACTCATGACCTACTTCACGAATGCGATCTCCCACTTCATCAAACAATTCAGTTGGGAAAGGTCCATCACCTACACGACTTGTATAGGCTTTACAAACACCTACAACCTTGTCAATCTTACTTGGACCAACACCAGACCCAATTGTCACACCACCAGCGACAGGGTTTGAAGAAGTAACAAATGGATAAGTACCTTGGTCAATGTCCAACATGACACCTTGCGCACCTTCAAAAAGCACACGTTTGCCGTTATCAAGCGCATCGTTCAAAATAACAGATGTATCTGTCACATACTGCTTGATTTGTTGGCCATACTCATAGTACTCTTCAAAAATATCATCAATTGAAATAGGGGTACTGTCATACAATTTTTCAAACAAACGATTCTTTTCCGCAAGATTGCGTTCCAAACACTCACGGAAAATCTCTTTGTCCAAAAGATCGGCAATACGAATCCCAACACGAGCAGCTTTATCCATATAAGCTGGGCCAATACCCTTGATAGTTGTCCCGATTTTATTATCACCCTTAGCTTCTTCTTGCAAGCGATCCAACTCAATATGGTAAGGCAAAATAACATGCGCACGGTCCGAAATGCGCAAATTATCTGTTGTCACACCTTCACCATGAAGATAAGTCAACTCTTTTACTAGAGATTTAGGGTTTACAACCATCCCGTTCCCAATGACAGAAATTTTTTCAGGGAAGAAAATTCCAGATGGAATCAAGTGCAACTTAAATTTCTTTCCATCAATCACAATCGTGTGACCAGCATTATCACCACCTTGATAACGAGCAATTACCTCTGCATTAGCTGAAAGAAAATCTGTAATTTTCCCTTTACCTTCATCGCCCCATTGGGTACCTACAACAACAACTGAAGTCATAATAAAATTCGTCTGAGCTACTAGGAGCTCGTCCTTTCTCATATACATGGCAGGAATTTCACCCGCAATTATATCTTACAGTTTATTATAAGAAAAAAACACTTTTTTATCAAGAAGAAACAGTAGAAAAGATTTGGAATTTCTGTAAATAACAAAATTCAAAACCTTAAAAATTAAACAAAATCCTACAAAATATAAAATCAATACAGATTATTGTTCGTGATAAATGATATATATGAACGTCACTAGTTTAGAGTAGTACCTCCTAGCAAGAATTTATCTAGATACAAGCGATAGGCCGTCTGAAAATGATATAAACAAAACTCTTTATCGCTTTTAATTCTAAATCTTATCAAGTAATAAAGTAAAAAACGAAGATGAAGTGATTCCCACTCAGCAGAACTCTGACATAAAGAAGCATATTCTTGTTCAACTAGTTTCAAAAAGACAAATGCTCGTTCATAAAATTTTTGAAGCATATAAAAAATCCCTTTCTTATTATTAACACTAGTCTAACAGAAAAACGAACTAAAAAAGCTTCAAATCCTATAAAAGAAGAATTTAAAGCTAAACTAACTAAAAATAAAATATAAAGGTAATTATAGATGCCAAAATTAAGTTTTGAATTTTGAGAAGTTTACTTCATTTATAAAATCATGGCCACCCGTCAAACGGGTGGTTTGCACCAAGGCTATATCCTGCTTTACTCGTTCTCGAATTTTCATACTCGTGAAGAAATCATCCACTGGATAATTTCTTTAATCTTGAATATATTTCTTAATTGTGGCTTCATTAAGTCCCACTGTACTCACATAATAACCTTCTGCCCAGAAATGCCGATTCCAAAACTTGTACTTGAGGTTGGCGTGTTTATCAAACATCATGAGTGCACTTTTACCTTTTAAATATCCCATGAAACTTGAAACACTTATCCTCGGTGGAATACTTACTAACATATGTACATGATCAGGCATCAAGTGACCTTCGATAATTTCAACACCTTTATAGCTGCACAAACGATGAAATATTTCGCCTAAACTACTTCAATATTGATTATAGATCACTTTTCGTCTATACTTAGGGGTGAACACAATGTGATACTTACAGTGCCACTTTGTGTGTGATAAACTATGTGCCTTTTGCGCCATATTTTTCTCCTTTCGCTTTACAATTGGCTTGAACACCTTTATTGTATCGCGTTTGGAGTTTTTTTGTATAACCTTCGATGCGCACCGGCATAGCGGGTGGTTTATTTTGGCTCTTTGTCAACTGTAGTGAATTACCAAAAAGTCATACCCTGGAGAGGACTAGATCAGTCCTCTCCTTTTTGATATTCAAAGCGACGAGAATTCTAGTTTTAAAATTGTCAAAGTTCCGAAAGCCAAAGATATTGCGTTTGATGAGTTTAATGAGATGATTGGTTGCTTCTAGTTTGGCGTTGGAATAAGGTAACTGAAGGGCGTTGACGATTTTCTCTTTGTCCTTGAGAAAGGTTTTAAAGACAGTCTGAAAAAGAGGATGAACCAGCTTTAGGTTGTCCTCAATGAGTCCGAAAAATTTCTTCGGTTCCTTATTCTGAAAGTGAAAAAGCAAGAGCTGATAGAGATTATAGTGGTGTTTTAAGTCTTCGGAATAGCTCAAAAGCTTGTCTAGAATTTCTCTATTCGTTAAGTGCATACGAAAAGTAGGGCGATAAAATCTCTTATCGCTGAGTTTACGGCTATCTTGTTGAATGAGCTTCCAGTAACGCTTGATAGCCTTGTATTCATGGGATTTTCTATCGAATTGATTCATAATTTGGACACGCAAATGACTTATAGCACGGCTTAAGTGTTGAACAATGTGAAAGCGATCTAGAACGATTTTAGCACATGAAAAAAGCTGTTTAGCCAAGTCATAGTAAGGGCTAAACATATCCATCGTAATGATTTTCACCTGACAACGAACAGCTCGATCGTAGTGCAGAAAGTGATTTCTTATGATAGTTTGTGTTCTACCTTCAAGAACAGTGATGATATGAAACTTGTCAAAATCTTGTGCAATGAAACTCATCTTCATCTCCCGATTGAAACAGTCACTCCCCTGACTGTTTCAACATCCCAGAACATAATTTCTGGAAGCCAGGTGAAGTCATGCTTTAAGTGAAAGTCATTGAGCTTGCGAATGACAGTTGAAGTTGAAATGGCCAGCTGATGAGCAATATCGGTCATAGAAGTCTTTTCAATCAACTTTTGAGCAATCTTTTGATTGATAATACGAGGGATTTGATGATTTTTCTTGACTAGGGAAGTCTCAGCGACCATCATTTTCGAGCACTGATAGCACTTGAAACGACGCTTTTTCAGAAGAATTCTTGTAGGCATACCAGTTGTTTCAAGGTAAGGAATTTTAGAAGGTTTTTGGAAGTCATATTTCTTCATTTGACTTCCGCAATCAGGACAAGATGGGGCGTCGTAGTCCAGTTTAGCGATGATTTCCTTGAGGGTATCTCTATAAACAACATCCATAATTTGGATATTAGGGTCTTTAATGTCTAGTAGTTTTGTGATAAAATATAATGGTTCCATATGATTCTTTCTAATGACGGTTTGGTCGCTTTTCATTATAGATCTTATGGGACTTTTTTTCTACAACAAAATAGGCTCCATAATATCTATAGGGGATTTACCCACTACAAATATTATAGAGCCTTTATTTGTCTCGCACCTAACGGAGCGAGACGGACTGAAAATCACATAATAAAAAAGAACACCACTGGTGTTCTTTTTTATCTGACTCCGCCAGTAGGACTCGAACCTACGACATCATGATTAACAGTCATGCGCTACTACCAACTGAGCTATGGCGGATAAAAGCTAAGCGACTTCCATATCTCACAGGGGGCAACCCCCAACTACTTCCGGCGTTCTAGGGCTTAACTGCTGTGTTCGG